>DATFZA010000150.1:0-2466 GCA_035314765.1 Bryobacteraceae bacterium | reverse complement strand
ACTGAGGGAACGGATGGAAACCGCATCGAAGGAAGAGCGTTTTGAAGAGGCAGCGGGATTGCGCGACCTGCTGTCAACCGTCGAGGAGATGGATCAGAAGCAGCGGATCGCCGCGGCCGAAGGCGAAAACACCGACATTTTTGCCTATTATGCCGAGCCGCCGCTGCTAGCGGTCAACCTGTTTCATCTGCGTAGCGGTCATATCGTGGACCGGCGCGAGTTTTTCTGGGAAGACCAGATGGATTTCGAGCCGGCCGAGTTCGTTTCTTCGTTGCTGAAGCAGCTCTATCTGGATCAGCAATACATTCCCGGCCTGATCCATGTGCCCGTGGACTTTGAAGATCGCGAGCTGCTGGAGGACATCCTGACAGAACGGCGCGGGCGCAAAGTGGAGATCCACACGCCACAGCGCGGGCAGAAGAAAGCGGTTCTGAGCCTGGTCGAAACCAATGCTCAGCACAGCTTTCAGCAGCGTTTCCGAGTGATGAAGCCTTCGTCCAAGGCGATTCAGGAAGCGCTGCAGGACGCCCTCAATCTGCCCGATGCGCCCAAACGGATTGAGTGTTTCGATATTTCGCATATTCAAGGCACCGACAAAGTGGCCAGCATGGTGGTGTGGGAAGACGGCAAGATGAAGAAGGCCGACTATCGCAAGTTCATCATCAAAACGGTGGTGGGCAACGACGATTTTGCTTCCATGGCAGAGGTGGTCACGCGCCGGTATTCGCGCTTGAAAGAAGAGAACCAGGCTTTTCCCGGTTTGATTTTGATCGATGGCGGATTGGGACAACTGCACGCCGCGGCGGAAGCGCTGGCGGCCATCGGAGTGGTGGATCAGCCGCTAGCGTCAATCGCTAAGCGGGAAGAGATCGTTTACGTGTATGGGCAGGAAGACGAGCCGGTGAAGCTCGATCGCTTCTCGCCGGTGTTGCAC
Source organism: Bryobacteraceae bacterium (assembly GCA_035314765.1). GTDB lineage: Bacteria > Acidobacteriota > Terriglobia > Bryobacterales > Bryobacteraceae > DATFZA01. The sequence continues at coordinate 1,532 of DATFZA010000150.1, read as the reverse complement.
TTGATTCAGACGGTGCGCGATGAGGCGCATCGCTTCGCGGTGACGTTTCATCGCACCCGCCGCAATGCAGCTCGCCTGGTGTCTGAGTTTGAGCAGATCGAAGGCATCGGGGGCAAGACCGTTACCAAGTTACTGCGACATTTCGGCAGCGCCGAACTGGTGCGGAAGGCGTCTCTGGAAGAACTATCGAAGATCGCCGGACCCGCTGCGGCACGCAAGCTGCGCGAACACTTCGCGGCGCAAGCGGCAAGCGAACTTCGGGTACTAAACTAACATGGCCGCGCTCAGGTTGGTTTCGGTGATGATGCTCGCTGGCTTGGTCTTTGCGGAGGAAGACGAACCGGTGCTGAGGGCGCCTTCCTTGGAGTCGCAACTCCTCTACAGAGTCGAGCCCGAGTATCCTTCCGCAGCGCTCCAACGGCGCATCCAAGGCACGGTGCGATTCAATGCCATCGTCGGGAAAGATGGGCATATGGAAGCTTTGCGGTTGGTCAGCGGGCATCCCTTGTTGGTGCGCGCTGCCAGAGAAGCCGCCCGACAGTGGATTTACCGTCCGAGTCTACTGGACGGCAAACCAGTTCGCGTGATCACGCAAATCGATGTTGTCTTTCAGCTCGGCTTTCATGAAAAACCGGGGAACGTCTCGTCCGTCCCTGGTTCCTTCCCTGGTTTCTTCTCGCGTCGTAACCTGGAAATTGCGCAATACTACCCTGTCTGAAGTGCGCCGTGTTGCGGCACTCGCGGCTCCCGTGGCTCTGGCGGAACTGGGTTGGATGGCCATGACCACGGTGGATACCATCATGATTGCTCCGCTCGGACCGGCGGCCATCGGAGCCATCGGCGTTGGCAACAGCGCGTTTTACACACTGGCGATTTTCGGCATGGGGCTGCTGCTGGGTCTGGACACTCTGGTTGCGCAGTCGCATGGAGCCGGGGACAAAGCCGATACGCATCATTCGTTGGCCCAGGGCGTCTACTCGGCTTGCTTCATAACAGCTCCGTTGATGGTCATCTTTCAATACATGCCTCCGGTGTTTGCGCTGCTCGGCATCCATCCTGAAGTGAGCCGGCCGGCGGGCTTGTTTGTGCGCACGCTCAGCTTGAGCACCTTGCCATTACTGCTCTATGGCGCGTTCCGGCGCTATTTGCAGGCGATTGGCCATGTGCGGCCGGTGATGTTTGTGCTGATCAGCGCGAATCTGATCAACTGGTGGTTCAACTGGTTGCTGATTCAAGGGCACTGGGGGTTTCCGGCGCTGGGCGTGGTTGGTTCGGCGCTTTCCACGTGCCTGGCCCGCGTATATATGGCGGGGCTGCTGTTGGGCTTCATCTGGTGGTTCGAGCGCGGCAGTGAAGCGGGCCTGCGAAGCTTGATACGGCCGCCGGACGCGAAGCGGCTGCTGCGTCTCATGGGGATCGGACTGCCCGCGGCGGGTCAGATACTGCTGGAGATTGGCGCGTTCGGAGCGGCCGCGATGATGGCCGGACGCCTGGAGCCAGTGGCTCTTGCGGCGCATCAGATCGCCCTAAAC
>DATFZA010000149.1:0-3822 GCA_035314765.1 Bryobacteraceae bacterium | reverse complement strand
CTGTTTCCACGCAATCCCGGGATCGCCTCCAGCACGAAAGAAGTCGATTTCGTTCTAGAGGTGCGCGGCATCAAAGTGGAGCACAAGTTCCACTTCTCCGACATGCAGTATCAAGGCCAATTGGCGCTGTAGAGCATCGCGCCAGAAAACTTTATTTCGCCTGCGCGAGCCCGGCAACAACTGCGTCAACTTTATCGAGTATCTGGTTCCAGCCCTCTAGCTGACCGCTATTCTTGGCGTGCTCCATGGTTTCGTTGCCAATCAAGGTGAGTTTGGTCTGGCCGTTTCCAAAATCCTCAAAGGTAATTACGTCGTACGCATTGTCTATGGCCTCATGTTCTATTCCAGATTGCGCGGCGTCGACCTTGTTTCCATCCGGGTCGGAAAAGTACATGGAGGAGACGATCTTCTCATGCAAAACAATCTCGTGGTATTCACCACCATTCCAGAACTCCTGGCCATCCGGCGCTCTCATGCAGCAGAGAAATTTTCCTCCGACCCGAAAATCTATCTTGCAGAAAGGCGCAGTAAAACCCTTCGGGCCCCACCACTGCATCACGTATTTCGGGTCTGTCCACGCCTTCCAAACCAATTCGCGTGGGGCGTCGAAAACTCTTGTGACAACCATCCGCTCTGTCTCGTTAACCGTGCTTTTTGTCATCTCTGACCTCCGTTTTTTTCATTTGATTCACCACCGCATCCAGCTTGTCGAAACTCTCTTCCCAGAAGCGGCGATAGTTAAACGCCCAATCGCTGACTGCTTTTATCGCCTCTGGCCTAAGCGTGCACACACTCTCTCGTCCACGCTTCGTCTTGATCACAATCCGCGCCCGCACCAGGTAGGCAATATGTTTTGAAATCATCTGCTGCGAGAGTGCAAACCGTTCCGTCAATCCATGCACAGAGGCAGGACCATGCGAGAGTCGTTCGATCATCCCCCGCCGGGTTGGATCAGACAAAGCAGCAAATGTTGTACCCAATTGATCCACAACCATATGGTAGTGGATTGTCCGCCAATGTCAAGGGTGAATTTTGCGATTCCTGATTTCTGTTCCCTGATCGCCAGGAGGCAGGGCCCGCGCCGCCTGATCCAGCTCCTCCAGCTGCCCCCGACGCTCCGGTTCATAGAGGACAAGCTCATCGGCAAAGGCTCAGCGGCGCAGGCGAACGAAACTAACGCTAGCCTGCGGTGCGGCGGCCCGCCTTTACCGCGGCCGTGACTGGCGGAAGTGGTTTCGAACCACTTGGCCTGCTACCGACTGGCCGAGTTGCCGCCCCGCATCCAGCGAGTGGTAGAAATGGAAACCGGCGTAGATCCGGGCCCAGAAAACCTCATCCATCAGGTCCCGTGTATCCGTGAAAGTGTGTTGGTGAAGTCCGTCGGTGAAGGCCTTGCTATCGATTGCGACAGTGACGCGCGTAGTTCCGAAGAAGTCGGCGATCAGGCTTGAGACCGAGCCTGTGATGTAGCCGTGAGCGGCGGGGTATTCGGGATGCGCCGGCGTGGCGCCGCCAGAAGGCGTCCAGGTCGGGTCGGCTGTAAGATCGGGAGAAGGGACGGGCAGACCGGAGGCGCCGCCGCCAACGGGGATCGCGGTCACGGGACGCCGAAATCCAAACTTGTATTTAGCGTTGAAACACCCGATGGCTGCGTCGGCATAACCGGTCCACAGCATGGCCAGCGTGCGGGCCGAATCTTTTACGCCGAGATTGTTCGCGGTGGCGAGCGTGTTGAACATGCGGGCATACTGCCGAGCTCCACAAACGCCAAGGAATTGAATACGATCCCGCCGCCGATGGCTTCGTTTTTTCAATTGCCGCAATCGAATCGCACACGCGCACGTGGCGCACGCACTCCTGCGTGCCGTGTTGACACTCGTGTCAACACATTCGCCCGCGAACAGCAACGCCGCGGAGCGCTAGCTTACAATCGAGGCATATGCCGGTGACACGGTCCTGGTGGCTTCTCCTGCTCCTGGCGACGGGCCTGGCGGCACAGAAGCAGCCGTTCGACGTCAGCGCCCTGCTGAAGATTGCGCGCATCAGCGAGCCGCAGCTTTCGCCGGACGGAAAGACGGTGGCTTTCACGGTCGAGTCGGTCGACCTGACCCAGAACACCAAGCCCAAACAGATTTACACGGTTCCCGTATTGGGCGGAACGCCACGCCAGATCACCACGCAAGGCAGTGACAACGAACGGCCGGAATGGTCCCCGGATTCCACACACATCGCGTTTATTTCCGACCGCGGCGGCTCTTCGCAGGTGTGGATCATGAACGCGGACGGCTCGTCGCCCCGCCAGCTTACGAACCTGTCCACGGAAGCGGGCGGCGTTCTGTTTTCTCCCGACGGCAAGAAGCTGGTATTCACCAGCGCGGTGTATCCCGATTGTCCGGACGACGCCTGCAACAAGACGCGTCTCGATGCGGAGAAAAACAGCAAGGTGAAAGCGCGCAGCTACACGACCCTGCTCTACCGGCACTGGACCGCGTGGCAGGACAAACGGTACTCGCATCTATTCTCAATGGACGCCGACGGCGGCGCAGTCAAAGACCTGACGCCCGGCAATCACGATGTCCCGCCTTTCTCGCTCGGCGGACCGGACGACTACGCCATCTCGCCGGACTCGAAAGAAGTCTGCTATTCGATGAACGCCGACGCGGTTCCGGCCACCAGCACCAACACGGACCTGTTCGCCGTTTCCATCAACGGCGGCGAGTCCACCAAAATCACTTTGAACCCGGGCGCCGATTCCGGCCCGCAGTATTCGCCCGACGGCAAATGGCTCGGCTATCGCAGCCAGGCGCGCAACGGTTATGAGAGCGATCGCTGGCGGCTGGTGGTGCTGGAGCGCGCCACGGGAAAAGTGAACGTGCTCACCGAAACGCTGGACCGTTCCGTGGAGAGCTTCAAATGGTCGCCCGATTCGAATGCGTTGTTTTTCACCGCGGTCGACCGCGGACGACAAAGCATTCAGATGATCCCCGCGATGGGCGGGGCCACGCGGATGATCGTGGGCGGACCGTTCAGCTACGACGACATGCAGTTCACCGCCGACGGCAAGACCCTGATCTACTCGGGGCAGAGCGGATCCGCGCCGGCCGAGATTTATCGCGCCGCATCGACCGGGGGCGCGCCGGCGGCTCTCACGCATCTCAACGACACGCTGCTCGCCGGATACGCGCTGACGCCGCTGGAGGAGTTTTGGGTGGACAGCCCGGACAAGACGCGCATCCAGAGTTTCATCGTGAAGCCGCCTAATTTCGACGCCGGCCGGAAATATCCGGTGCTGATGCTGATTCACGGCGGACCGGAGGGCGAGTGGGGCGAGAGCTGGACATATCGCTGGAACGCCCAGGTTTTCGCGTCGGCCGGCTACGTCGTAGTAATGCCGAATCCGCGCGGATCGTTCGGCTACGGGCAGAAGTTTACAGAAGACATCAAAGAGGACTGGGGCGGCAAACCCTTCGACGACATCATGGCGGTGACCGACTACGCGGCTGCCCTGCCCTACGCCGATCCGAATCGCATGGCCGCGGCGGGCGGCTCCTATGGCGGCTACATGATCGACTGGATGCTCGGCCACACGCAGCGCTTCAAAGCTCTGATCTCGCACGCCGGCGTTTACGATCTGCGCAGCGAGTTCGGAGGGACTGAGGAGCTGTGGTTCCCGTTGTGGGAGTTCGGCGGGGCCCCTTGGGACAATCCCGACGTCTATGCCAAATGGTCGCCCAGTTATTACGTCAAGGATTTCCATACGCCGACCCTGGTGATCCATGGCGAGCAGGATTTCCGGGTGCCCTACACGCAGGGGCTCCAGTT
>DATFZA010000148.1:0-28316 GCA_035314765.1 Bryobacteraceae bacterium | reverse complement strand
GAGTCCTACTCCTACCGAACAAACCTCTGCCGCCGACCAGGCTAAAGAGGCGGCCAATCCGTTGGCGAACATTTGGTTGTTGCAAATGCAGCAGAATAATTGGTCGGTGGGCCAGCCGGTGGGAGGAGCACGAATGCAGGGCAACCTGCAATTTCAGCCACTCATACCCTTGCCGTTTAGCGACCATTGGCACCTCGTTGTGCGGCCGGTCGCGACACTGTTTAATAGCGCGCCCTACCCAAATCCAAATGGAACCGACAACCGTGTGACCCGCTTCGGAGACACGGTTTTCGCGTTTGGACTCGTGCCAGACCGTACTCTGGTGGGTCACTGGCTGCTGGGCGCCGGTCCCACGTTTATCTTCCCGACGGGGCACTCCTACCCGTTGCTCAGTCAGAACAAATGGCAGTTTGGTCCGACGTTCGCGGTCGGATACAACGCTAAGAGATGGTTGGCATACGTCTTTCCGCAACAGTGGTTTCCCATCGGCGGCAATGGGCGAAAAACAAACCAGATGCTATGGGAATACTCATTTATCTATACGGTGGGAAAATGGACCGTAGGAACAAAAGCGGACTCATTCGTGAATTGGCAAGCGTCGGCAGGCAACAAGTTGGCGTTTCCCGTCGGACCGAAGATCGGGCGTCTTATGCATGTCGGGATCATGCCGGTGAAAGTCGACTTGGCGTTCCTGTATTACCCGGTTCGTCCATCGCCCGCCCAGTTTGGCCAGAAGTGGGATTTGCAGCTTGAGGTAACTCCCATTATCCCTACGTTGATCAAGAAAAAGTTATTGTAAACAGGAGAACCAACAATGCCGAAATGTCTGGTCTGCTACAAATGGGCGCTCGACGAGAAAGACATCAAGATCAAATCCGAGGACGTCAGTCTCGATGTCACTCGTGCCAAGGGCAAGATTAGTGACTTCGACCGCAACGCGATCGAAGAAGCCACTCTGCTTGTGGAGCAGCAGGGAGGGGCGCTGGATGCGCTCACCTATGGCACTTCCGCCGTGAACCAGTCTCTCAAGGATGTGCTCTCGCGCGGCCCGGACTCCGCCTACTTTATTGCCGATAAATCCGCCGAGAAGGCCGACGCTTATGTAACGGCTAACGTGCTCGCTGCCGCTATCCGCAAATTGGGGTTTTACGATCTGATTTTGTGCGGCGAAGGCAGTTCGGATTCGTTCAATCAACAAACGGCCGTGCGCGTCGCCGCGCTGCTTGGGTTGCCGTGCGTCAGTTATGTGCTGAAGCTCTCGGTCGAAAACGGCACTGTGAAAGCCACCCGAGGGCTGGGAGTATCCACCGAAGTCGCTACCGTGAAGGGGCCAGTCGTCCTTAGCGTGTTGGGTCAGATCAATCACCCGCGGATTCCGAGCCTCAAGCAGGTGCTCGGCGCCGCCAAGAAGCCGAAGACGGAAATCAAGATCGCCGATCTCGGTTTGACTCCCGATCAGTTGCAGCCGAGGGAGGTTTACAGATCCGTGAAGGGCTTCGTGACCCACCGGAAGCAGATCGCTTTCAAGGAAGCTAATACGGCCGCGAACGTCGCGAAGCTGGTAAGCAGCCTCGCCGCAGAGGGCCTGCAGTAGGAGGAATAACAACATGCCAGGGATTTTTGTGTTTTCCGAAGAATCCGCGCTCGCGAAGCAGTTGTTGACGCCGGCGCTCGAATTGAAACAATCGCTATTCCAGCCGGTCACGGCGCTTTCGCTGACCGAAACCGATGCAAAGCAACTGGCTGCCTTGGGGGCGGATAAAGCAGTTGCGCTGCAGTCGGCGGCCGAGTGGGTAGAAGGGCTAAGCGAGGAGATTGCCGGTTTGGTCTCGGCTGCCGGGGCCAGTGTTTTCCTCGTCGGGGGCACCCTGCGCGGCAAGCATATCGCGGCATATGTGGCGGCGAAGCTCAATGCGGGCATGAGCACAGATGCCAAGTCGGTGAAACTCGAAGGCGGCAAGCTGCTGGCCACTCGGCTTCTTTATGCCGGCCTGGCGCTGTGCGACGAAGAACTCTCGCTGCCCGCGGTCGTCACTATCCCGCCGCGTACCTTCCTTGCTCCAAACACGGCGGCGCAGCAGGGCGCCGTGGAAACCGTAAATGCCGCCGCCGATGGGCGCGTTGCGATTTCCGATGTCACTCAGGCTGATGTCTCGGCAGTCGATATCGCCGCGGCTACCAAACTGGTTTCCGTAGGACGGGGGTTCCAAAAGAAGGAGGATCTGAAGCTCGCTGAGGATCTTGCCGCAGCCCTAAACGGTGAAGTTGCCTGCTCCCGCCCGGTTGCCGAGGAAGAACACTGGCTCCCGGTCGCCCGCTACGTGGGCATCAGCGGGCATATGGTGAAACCCGACCTCTACCTGGCGGTGGGTATTTCCGGACAAGTGCAGCATATGGTAGGCGCGCGCGAATCCAAAGTAATCGTCGCAGTCAATAACGACGAGCATGCGCCCATCTTCGAAAACGCCGATTACGGCATCGTCGGCGATCTCTATGAAGTGCTGCCGCTACTGACCGAGGCTATGAAGAAAAATGGCGGACGATAAATTTGATGCGATTGTCGTAGGGGCGGGACCAGCGGGTTGCGCCTGCGCCTACGTGCTTGCCCGTGAAGGCAAGAACGTACTCCTGGTTGAGCGCGGAGATAGTGCAGGAGCGAAGAACGTGTCCGGCGGCCGACTCTACATTTATGCCCTGGAAATGATTGAGCCTGGCATGTATCAGCGGGCTCCGCTCCAACGGAAGATTGTTCGCGAGCAGATCATGCTGCTCGGCGAACGGACTGCAACCACCATCGACTATTTCGATCCTGCCTTCGGGGAAAGGATTCCGCAGTCCTATTCGGTCGTGCGCGCCAAACTGGACGAATGGTTTGCCGGTGAGGCAGAAGCCAAAGGTGCAACCCTTGCCGCAGGTGTGCTGGTCGACGGTCTGATCGAGGAGAGGGGCAAAATCGTTGGCATTCGCGCGGGTGAAGAGGAGATGCGATGCGATACGGTTGTGGCTGCGGATGGCATCAACTCACTCATCGCGAGACAGGCCGGGCTTTTCGCCGACGTAGAAGGACATGCCGTCGGGACGGGCATCAAAGAAACCATTGAATTACCGGACTCGGAAATCAGTGCCCGCTTCGGTGTAAAGGACGATGAAGGCGCCGCGCGTGTGGCAGTCGGCTGCACAGACGGCATTTCCGGCGGAGCTTTTCTCTATACCAATAAGGGCAGCATCTCGCTTGGAATTGTTTTCAATCCCGCCCAGGCTGCTAAACAAGGGCGTCACATTCAGGACATTCTCCAGGACTTCAAGATGCATCCCGCGATTCTCCCGCTCATTGAGGGAGGCACGACCGTCGAGTACGGCGCGCACATGGTCCCCGAGATCGGTTACCACGGCATTCCCGAGAAACTGCATCGGGAGGGCCTTGTCGTGATCGGCGATGCGGCCCGCTTTGGAATCAATACAGGGTTGATCATTCGCGGCATGGATCTCGCAATGGTAAGTGGACTGGCCGCGGCCCAGGCAATCCTGCAGGCGGAAGATACCAGTCACGTGGGCTCACTTTATATGAATCGGCTGGAAAAGTTGTTCCTGCTGGGCGAGGAACGCGCTTACCAGAATTTCTACAGAATCCTGGAAATCCCGCGCGTCTTCCGCGAGGTTCCGAAGCTGGCGAACGAAGCCATGCAGTTCCTGTTTACGGTAGATGGCAAAGTCCCGACACCGATGGTGCATGGACTGATGGACGTTGCCAAGCGAAACATAAGCTTCGGCCAAATGCTGGCCGATAGCTGGAAGGTGTATCGAAGCTTATGAGCATTAAGCGGCTCAGTCCGGAAGAAGCGTTGGCCTTGAATAAGTTCACCGTTGATGAAGGCCATCCCCACATCGTAGTTGATAGAGCAATCTGTGCTTGCTGTACGGATCGTGCGTGTTTGGCAGTATGCCCGGCCCGTCTATACAGGCTTAAAGATGGCCAGGTGAGCTTCGAATACGCCGGGTGTCTGGAATGCGGAACTTGCCGGGTGATGTGCAGCCGGGGTGGTGTCACAAGCTGGAATTATCCGCGTGCCACCTTTGGAGTTACCTACCGGACAAGTTAGATATTCGGCAGTTTGGGTCCCGACCGCGAACACCGCCGATTCACAGGAAAACGTGATTCGGTCGAAGATGATCAGCTTGCGTCAGCGAGAGAGTAGAAACGAACTCACTGCTATTGGAAGACCACTTTTTCCCGGGTTGCTTTTTCCAGGGCGAAGGAGGGACTAATTCAAATCGCAAAAAACGGGTTAGTGGGAGCGCTTCAACGTGCGGAACGGACTCCGGTGTCCGCAGTGTCGAAGGAGGACGACAATTGCAAAAGCAATTGGCGATGCCGACAGTACCGACGCTGGCGAATACGCAACGGTCCCTCTTTCTAGGTCTGGGGAAACGTGTAATATGCGCCATGCTCATAGGCGCCGGTTCAGCAATAAGGTGGCAGAACGAATGCAGAATGCCAGTTTGGACGAGCAACCGGATCTACACCTGAAGGAGTGCTCATGTCGAAAGTTATCAGCGCCGAACAGGCCGCCGCACAAATTAAGGGCGGCGCAACCTTAGGATGTTGGATTTCCGCCACGCCCGAGGTTCTCGAGTGCCAATGAATCATCACCGACAAACCCAGGAGGGAGCGATCCGCCAGGTGGCAACCGTGAATTTTCCCACTCGCTGGGGACTATTTCGAATGGTTGCCTTTGAGCGGGACTTGGAACAAAGTGCCGTGGGCTGCCCGCAAACCGCTCAGGCGCTGGTCCTCGGCGAAATAGGGGGAGGCCCTGCGCTGGTCCGCATCCATTCCCAATGCATCACCGGGGAAGCTCTGGGGTCGCTCCGCTGCGATTGCGCGGCGCAGCTTCACATGGCACTGTCTTTGATCTCGGGGGCGGGCTCCGGTGTCCTAATCTACGAACAACAGGAGGGGCGCGGCATCGGCCTCATGGCCAAGCTGCGCGCCTATCAGCTTCAGGACGAAGGCCTGGACACGGTGCAGGCCAACGAGCGACTGGGCCTCAAGCCGGATTACCGCGATTACCGGCTGCCGGCGGAAATTCTGAAGCTCTTCGGCATCCGGCAAGTCCGGCTCATTTCCAATAATCCGGACAAGATCTCAGCGGTGGAGAGAGCAGGGATCCGGGTAGTAGAGCGGGTCCCCTGCGAGGTTGCCAGCGGCGCCTTTGCCCAGCGTTATCTACAGACCAAGAGGGTCAAATGCGGTCATCTGTTTCCCTCCCTGATTGCGGTTTCACGGTCAACCGTTCAAGAACTGTCTGCGTGAAAGAGATTGGGTATGCGAGGCGCGGCAGCGTCGTTGCCTTATCCGGCACGCCCCGCAGAGGCATCGGAGCGCGTGGGTATGGGTTTAGCGAACCGGCAATGGCCTATGCACCCTTTGTTCTTGCAGGTAAGGCATTGCCGTGTATGACTCCTTTGTCCCAGTTCAGCTTCCCTCATAACGACAACCTTCCATCCACAGTGGCCGAATGATGCTAGTCGCGAGTCAAGCAGCATCCGTCGGGGAACGATCTTGTCCGTTGACCCGATCTGCGTCAATGTCCGTATCGGCCGCCCACAGGCAGCCCCGTGCCCAGCGTTTCCGGGTGCCGCCGGGGGCAGTGCCGCAGTGCTACCCCGGGCTAGAGAGATTTCGTAAGTCCCCTGCGAAGGCCCTGCCGGTATCTCACCGTGCTCAGTCGCCCGCCGGAACGCGGATTGCATCAGCAGGCTCCTTTGCCTCTGAGACTGCCGTTCGCCGGCCAATGAATACGAAGGCCACCAGCACCAGCGAGGCGATCGCGAAGATCGTGTCGCCGGGAACCCGCATCCAGCGAAGAGTCTGCATGAACGGCAGGCCCAGAAATTCCGTGCTTCGGGCGTACCAGTACCCCTTCTCCACGGAAGCCCAGGTCTGAGCCAGCCCGACCGGCAGAAAGGCTGCACACGCACATGATGAGCAACCCGGCGTTGATACCCCAGAAGGAGAACTTGAGCCAGCTTTCTTTCCACTCCGCGAGAGTGTCCATGGGTCGCTGTCAGCAATCCTACGATAAACGACCCAAGCTAAGAGCCGGGGATTGAGGTACGCGAGGGTCGATAACAATTGAGCTGATCAGAAGCGTCATTCAGTGCGTAATCCACTCTCGAAGGGTCCACCAAGCCCGAGCGCGCGGCATGTAGTTGAGTTCTGGTCAGGCGGAGGCGGTTTTGCACTCCGGACAAGGGCAAATCGGACGGCATCCGCGGGGCGTGTATCCAACAAGATTTCGAAGCAATATGGTGGTTGTGGGCTACAGCTAATGACGGACCGGGGGCGAGCTTCCATTTTGCGCTTCCGAAGCACGAGGAAGTGGAATAAAATGGGCCTTACGGAACCGTAAAACTGCAATCTGAGTTGCGGACGTCGATGCCCGTGTTCAGCGGGCCGGAGCGGCTGAACTCGGTCAGGGGGTGCAAACTGGGACGTCCGTTTGCGCAGGCAATTGTCTGCCCTGGCTCTCGGCTCGGGCGAGCCGGCCATTCGCTCCGGGGGAGGAGGTAGAGGACTTGCGGTCAGCGATTGTCGCTTCGATCAGCTTCTACTGGTCCTTTGTGCAGCCGAGCCGGCCAATCGGCACACGGATCGAGAAGGTGCAGGATCCCCGGCGGCATCCGATCGCGGTTGCCGTTGCCGCGGCCGTGCTAGCGGCTTTCATCGCTCCCGTTCCCGGACGGTCCGGACCTGCGCAGTACGTTCCCACCGTTTGGCAAACCGAACAAGGTCTGCCGCAGAACAGTATCGAGTACATGCTGCAGGATCAGGACGGCTACCTTTGGCTGGCGACCCACGCCGGGCCCGTCCGGTTTGATGGCGTGAACTTCAAGCTTTTCGGCCCGGAGGATCTTGCAGGGCTCTCCAACCGCTGGGTGATGTCTCTCCACCAGGACCGCTCCGGAGCGTTATGGATCGGAACGCACGCAAGTGGTCTCATCCGGCTGCATAACGGTAGTTCGTCTCAATTTCCGGTGCCCGACGGCATCTCTGTCCGAAGTATCAGGTCCATCCGCGAGGATGCCGCCGGCAAGCTGTGGATTAACACTCTCCACGCCATAGCGACTTTCGTGGACGGAAGGCTGCAAGTCTACCAGACCTACGGGGGAAGAGCCGTCAGCCAGTTTCTGCTGCAAGCGCGCGATCAAAGCATGTGGTTCCGCTCCGGAACCGAGATCGTGCGTTTCGGACCCGACGGTTCTATTGCGACCCTGGCCGGCGGCCAATGGTGTCGCGAAGATCGCGACGGGAGCGTCTGGATCGCTTTTCGAGATGAATACCGGCTGGTCCGCTATTCCCAGGGACGGTTCTCCGAAGTGCCGCTGCCTCCGATCACACAGCGCCAATGGAGGCCGGGATATCCCGATATGATACCCAATCAGGAAATTCTGGCTACGGCGACAGATACGGACGGGGCGTTGTTGCTGCTCACTCCGGCCGGACTCATTCGCGCGGCGAACGGGAAGGCTGGTGCGCCCGAACCGCTACCCCTGCCTGCGAATATCAGCGAAGCGCCGAAAGTAAGCAGTCTGCTGGTGGACCGCGAGGGCAATCGCTGGGTAGGAACGCAGGGGGGAGGGCTGTTTCGTTTCCGGCGGGCCCCCTTGACCGCGTATGGAAAGGACGAGGGCCTGTCAGACTCCCCCTTTCGCACTGTTTTTCAGGATCGGGAGGGCCGCATCTGGATGGGCGGAGATTCGGTCTACTGGTTCGATGGCCAGCGCTTTCATCATGTTCCAGGCCCGGCGGGAGTTTTTGGCATCGGCCAACTGAAAGATGGCGATCTGTGGATCGGCGGATCGGACGGCGGCCTATATCGCTGGCCTTCGGGCGTTGTGACTCGCTTTCCAGCCGGACCAGCGGTGCACCAGGTTGTGGAGGACGGACAGGGCACGCTCTGGGTTTTAGCTTTTGAGCCCGCCGGGCACCGTCGGCTGTACCGGTTTCGCGGGGGGAAATTTGAACTTGCTGACGCGGACGTTCAAGGGATCTACGAGAACCGCGACGGCGGGTTGTGGCTTGTGAACCAATTCCGGCCGGCGCTCCGCTACATACGCAACGGCCAAACGACGCTCTATGACGAGAGGAACGGTTTGCCCCAAGCCCTAGTCAATATCATTTACCAGGATTCTACCGGGACGACCTGGTTCGCCGGCAACTTGGGAGGCTTATACCGGTTCCGCGATGGCAGGTTCCAGGCGATTCCGAACAGTTCCGGCCTGACCAGCGACTCCATCAATGCCATGCAGGACGATGGCAAGGGCAACCTCTGGTTCAGCTCCAATCGAGGCATTTCACGCGTCGCACTGAAGGAGCTGAATGATTTTGCCGATGGTAGAATCTCTTCTCTTTCCCCTGTTTCGTACGGCGCAGCCGAGGGCATGAAGAGCATTGAGTGCAACGGAGGTTTCCCAGGCGCCTGGCGGACGCGGGATGGCCGAATCTGGTTTGCCACGATGCGGGGCGTCGTCGCAGTGGACCCGAACGCGGGTGATCGCCTCCCTCCGACTGTCGTCATCGAAGAGGCTTGGGCCGGCCGGGTGAAGTTGGGCGGCGGCGGACGGACTTCGGTGAAGGCCGGCAGCAACACGTTTGATTTTACGTTCACGGGACTAAGTCTCACCGCTCCTGAGAAACAGCGGTTCAAGTACCAGCTCGAACCCTATGACAAAGACTGGGTGGACGTCGGCACGCGCCGCACCGCTCATTACACGAACATGCCACCAGGAGACTACTCGTTCCAAGTGATGGCCGCCAACAGCTACGGCATCTGGAGCGTCCGGAGCGCCGGCGTGCGGTTCGCATTGCAGCCCCAGTTCTACCAGACGAATTGGTTTCGATCCGCGTGCGTTGCCGCGTTTGGCCTGCTGCTTTGGCTCGCGTACCAGTTCCGGATCCGGCAGTTGCAGCAATTGTTCAATATGCGCCTGGAGGAGCGCGTGCAGGAACGGACGCGCATCGCCCGCGAGCTTCACGATACGCTGCTACAAACCTCTCAGGCCGCGCTGATACACATGCAGGCTGCTTACAACCTGTTGGCACGCCGTCGCGAGGAGGCAGCCGAAGTTCTCCAACAGGCGATCAATGTATCTGAGGCCGGCATCGCCGAAGGCCGGGAAGCGATCCAGAATATGCGCTTGTCCACCGTCACCAAGAACGATCTGGCGCGAGCGCTTGGCTTAGCCGGGGACCAGTTGGCTGCGCAAAGTTCCGCGAGCTTCGATGTCCGGGTGGAAGGATCGTCGCGCGACGTCCACCCGATTCTGCGCGATGAAATATATAACATTGCGCTTGAAGCCATGCGGAATGCCTTCAAGCATTCCGAAGCCCACGCCATAGAAGCGCGGATCTTTTATGGGGACAGCCTCCGGGTACGCATCCGCGATGACGGTAAAGGCACGGACCCGGCCATTGTCACGCAGGGACGTTCCGGTCATTACGGTCTCGCTGGAATGCGTGAGCGCGCCGATCGCATCGGCGGGAAACTGGACGTGTGCAGCCGTCCTGGCGGCGGCACGGAAATCGACCTGAGCATTCCCGGTGCGATCGCGTTCGGCGTGCCCGGTGCCGGCTCCCTCTTCCGCCGATTCCGGCGAAATAACAAGAGCCAGTCTGCAGCACACAGCTGATGCATGCCATCGCGCGAAGATTCGGTTTTGTACCGAAGTCGGCCACATTGCTGGTGTCATGCTGCGCGATTCCGGACCTGGAGTTCGAACGATTCGATCAGTCCCGTGTTGAAAGCCATTCGCAAAGGCACCCGCTGGAGTTTCTGGCTTGAGACGTTTGTCGCAGCACTGCGCTCGGCCCATCCGTCGAGTTTGGCGGGGAAACGAAACCAGCCATCGTCTGTCCAGACGAGCCAGTGGGACGGTTCGAGGGGACTACGATAGAGCCGCGGCAGCGTCGTTGCCTTATCCGACACTCCTCGCAGAGGCATCGGAGTCCGCTTGGGTACGGGTTTCGCGAACCGGCAATGGCCTATGCACCCTTTGTTCTTGCAGGTCAGGCATTGCCGTGTTTGACTCGTCATAACGACAACCTTTCATCCACAGTGCCGAGCTATTCACGAGTCAAGCACATCCCTCGGGCGACGATCTTGTCCGTTGCGCAGACGTGGCTGACTCGTAGCGGCCGCCGTTATCTCCCCTTGATCAGTCGCCCGCCGGAACGCGGAGTCCATCAGCAGGCTCATGTGCCTCTGAGACTGCCGTTCGCCGGCCAATGAATACGAATGCCACCAGCACCAGCGCAGCGATGGCGAAGATCGTGTCGCCGGGAACCCGCATCCAGCGAAGAGTCTGCATGAACGGCAGGCCCAGGAAATCCGTGCTCCGGGCGTACCAGTATCCCTTCTCCACGGAAGCCCAGGTTTGAGCCAGCCCGACCGGCAGCAGGCTGCCCACGCACATGATGAACAGACCGGCGTTCATCCCCCAGAAGGCGAACTTCAGCCAGCTTTCTTTCCACTCCGCGCGTGTGTCCATGGCTCGCAGACATACCAGCATGAGCCCGATTCCGAGCATGCCGTAAACCCCGAATAGCGCGGCATGGCCATGCAGGGGAGTCGTGTTGAGGCCTTGCATGTAATAGAGCGCGATCGGCGGATTGATCATGAATCCGAACAGTCCCGCGCCTACCATGTTCCAGAATGCGACCGCAACGAAGTAATATATGGGCCATCGATACCGCTGCACCCAAGGCGCGAGCCGCCCGTTTCGCAAGTCTTCGGTTGCGGAGTACGCCACCATGGTAAGCGGCACCACCTCCAACGCGCTGAATACGGACCCGAAGGCCAAGGCGACCGTCGGCGTGCCGGAGAAGTACAGGTGATGGCAGGTGCCGATAATGCCGCCGGAGAGGAAAATGGTGGTCGAGAGCAGCGCCGACTTCGCCGCCAACGCCGGACGAATCAAGCCCAATCGCATAAAGAAGGTCGCAAAGACTTCAAAAAACCCTTCGACCCACAGGTGGACAACCCACCAGCGCCAATATTCCACGATCGATAGGTGCGTGTGCTGTCCCCAGGTCAGACCAGCGCCGTAGAACAGGGCGATCGCTCCAGCGGCGAGAGAAAGAGGTGGAGCAAACCGCGATGCTCACCCGCGACCTTGAGAGCCGGGCGGATCGCGCGCCCCACCAGGAAGAGCCAGATGAGCAATCCGGCGAAGAGCAGGATCTGCCATCCGCGCCCCAGATCGACGTATTCGTACCCCTGGTGTCCCCACAGGAACGCATTTGCGTCCGACAATTTATGCTGGACACTCATCCATTCTCCGGCCAGCGAGCCAACCACAATCGCGAGCAGGGCGCCGAACAGAACGTGCACCCCGAGCGCCTGAAACTTCGGTTCTTTGCCGCTGATGAGCGGTCCAATGAATAATCCGGCCGCAAGCCACGCGGTGGCGATCCAAAAGAGGCCGATCTGCACGTGCCAGGTCCGGGTGACGGCATACGGAAGGATGCGGGAGATCTTGATTCCGTAGAAGCCGTCGCCCTCCACGCCATAATGCGCTGTCACCATGCCCAGCAGAATTTGCGCCAGAATCAGCGCGGAAATCACGTAGAAGTATTTCAGAGTGGCTCGCTGGGATGGGGTTGCAGCCCAACTACCCAGGGGATCGGTGGGCGGAACTGGCCCTTCGGGTTCAGCGGCCTTTTGCGAGGCGTACCACCAGACCATGGCGCAAATGCCGGCGAGCAGCATGATGATGCTGACGCCCGTCCAGAGCACGCTATCGCCGGTCGGCCGGTTCCCGACCTGCGGCTCATAGGGCCAGTTATTCGTATAGGAGACGGAGTCGCCGGGCCGTTTCGCGGCGGCCGACCATGCCGTCCAGAACATGAACCCGGCGAACTGCCGCATGCGCTCCGGATTCGAGACGCTGCCCGGAGGAATCGCGTAGGCGGTATTGCCATTCATGAAGACCTGGGAGAAATGCGCCAGGCAGGATTCGAACGCCCGGGCGCGCACGGGTTCGATGGTAATTGTGTTCGTCGCGGCGTCGTAACCGTTGCGGCTGTAAATCTGTTCCAGACGCGCGCGCAGCTTGCCCTGATTTTCGGGGTCGAGCTGTCCGTAAGGTTTGGAGAACTCTGCGCTCGCCCAGTCGTCGAGAACGAAGGTGGATTCCCGGTGCAGCCAATCCGCCGTCCAGTCAGGCGCCACGTAGCTGCCGTGGCCCCAAATCGAGCCCACTTCCATACCGCCGAGAGCCTGCCAGACGTTCTGTCCGCGGCCAATGTCTCCATCGGCAACCACAACGTTGCCGGTGGTATCGACGATCCGAGCCGGGATCGGCGGCATCTCCTGATAAATCCGGGTGCCGATCCAACCTAATACCGAAAACGAAAAGACTACTACAGCCGCAAAGGTAATCCACAGCTTTTTCATTTCCCCCCTCTAAGGCGTTCGATTGCAACCCGCTGAAATCAGATTCCCAGGTCCGTTCAGCAGAACTGGCGAGCGATACCGTATTTCCGCATGCGTGATTGCAGGGTGGTCCGCTTCAGTCCGAGGCGGGCGGCCGCCCCGTTCGCTCCCCCGACCATTCCCTTCGTTTCCTTCAGCACCTGCAGAATGCGTGCACGCTCCGATATGTCGGTCACATTCGAAGCCCGGACGGGCAACACCCGAGAGGCGGGTTCGCAATCGAGCTCCGGCAGCGCAACGTGGAGTTCAGGCCCGTCGCTCAGAACCACTGCGCGCTCGATGACATTCTGAAGTTCGCGGATGTTGCCCGGCCAGTCGTAATTGGTGAGTGCATCCAACGCATACGTCGGGATGCTTTGGATATTCCGGTCCATGCGCCGCGCGTGTTTCCGGACGAAGTATCGGACAAGCAACGGGATGTCCTCGCGCCGCTCCCGCAACGGAGGAACATTCACTGGGAAGACCGCCAGGCGGTAGTACAGGTCCGCCCGGAATCTGTTCTCCTCGACCATGGCCTTCAGGTCCCGATTGGTGGCGGCGACGATCCGCACGTCCACTTGGATCGTCCGGCTGCCGCCCACGCGCTCGAACTCCTGCTCCTGAACGGCGCGCAGCAACTTGGATTGCAGGTGCAAGGGCAATTCGCCGATCTCTTCCAGGAACAGCATGCCGCATTGGCCGCTTCGAAGCGGCCAATGCGCTGCGCGATCGCTCCCGTGAACGATCCCTTTTCATGGCCGAAAAGCTCGCTTTCGAGCAGTTCCGCCGGGATGGACGCGCAGTTCACCTTCACGAAGGGGCGCTTGCGCCGGTCGCTGTGCGTGTGGATGGCGCGGGCGATGAGTTCCTTTCCGGTACCCGTCTCGCCGCCGATGAGCACCGTGGCATCGGTGGCCGCGACCAACCGAACTTGATCCAGGACGGCGCGCAGCGCCAAGCTTGACCCGACGATTCCCTCGAATCCGTTGGGACACTGGTCGCATTCGAAGGCCACGAACTCGCCCGGTTCGATCCGCGATACCAATTCTGACTGAACCGGCTCGCCATGAAAAGGACTCGAAAAAGACCCGAAGTCGATCACTGCTGCGGTTGCCATCTCGTTTTACCTCGATGACTCATTCTGCCGGTTCTCCCTCTCGCCGAAAACCTTATTTAGTTGGGGACGGAAGTGGTTGGATGGTTCAACTCGCCAATACCACTTTCAGGGGAGAGCGCAGCCCCCACCGTACTACAGCGGCGGAGGGGCGTAGTGTTTCCTGCCGAAAAGCCGGGCGTCAATGGACCACGCGCCGGGTCCGATCAGCGCCAGGGTCACGGCCCACACGGCCAAGATCGCGCAGTTCCAGATATGGCCGGGAGACGACAGAGCGATCCACACTTCAGCGCACCCGGCGACAACTCCGGCTACGGGCGTCCAAAAGCCGGCGATGAGGAGGATGCCGGCCAGCGCTCCGATTACTTGCGGCGCCTCAACGCTGTCACCGGGTTTCGCGACCGCGCAGTAGACCAGAGCACTGCCAACCAGCACTCGCTGAATCAAAAGCCCGGCGCCTGGCGGACCCTCCGCGAACGTGGAGAACAGCCGTTGCACATGTATCCCGTTTTCAGCTTACGGAAATCGCAACGGTTTTGAAAGATTACAAAGCGTGGACGCCATACCCCACTTTTGGGGGATTACAGTTCGATGATTCCGCGCTGGAGTCCGATGGTGACGGCGTGCGTGCGGTCGTTCGCTCCCAGTTTGTCGAGAATGTTGCCGACGTGGCTTTTTACGGTATCCTCTCGAATCGAAAGCTGGGCGGCGATCTCCTTATTCGCGTTCCCCTGCGCGATCAGCTTCAAAACCTCCAGTTCGCGCTCGGTCAACTGGTCCTCGGCGGTATGCATGGCCAGCTCAGCGGCGACCTCGGGCGGAATGCGTTTGCGTCCGGCGTGCACATCGCGGATTGTCTGCAGCAGATCCGTATGTACTTGACCCTTCAGCAGATAGCCGCGCGCGCCCGCTTTGAGCGCGCGCATCACCTGGATGTCGCCGGCGTACGTAGTAAAAACAATGATCCGGGCATTGGGGAATTCGCTGCGGATGGCAATGATCGCCTCCATGCCGCTCATATCCGGCATCTGCAGATCCATGAGGGTGATGTCCGGCTGGTGCCGCCGGAACTGCTCGATCGCCTCGCGTCCCGTCGCGGCCTGCGCCACCAACTCCATATCCGGTTCGATCTCGACCAACGATGCGATGCCCTGGCGCAGAAGCGCATGGTCATCGGCGGCGAGAATTCGGATCGTCTTGGTTTCAGCGTTCATGGATCCACAGCTTTCTCCGTAGGAACGACAAGGCACCACCGTTGGAGGCCCCGTAGGCGACCGCCGCGGGGACAGTCAACACGGCTTCGGTGCCGGCGCCGGCTTCACTCCAGAAGTCCAGTTTGCCACCAAATCGATTGGCGCGCTCCCGCATCCCCGGCAGGCCATAGTGTCCGGCACGCCCGCCGGCCTTGAGAACTTCGGGGTCGATTCCTTTTCCGTCGTCGCGGACGTGCAAGCGGAACTGGCGGCTGTCGTAACGGATCTCCACCTCGATCCGGCCGGCCTGAGCGTGGCGGAACGCGTTCCGCAGCAGTTCGCGGGCGATCCGGTAGACCTCGTCCTGGATCAGTGGCGCCACATCCCGCCGCGCCCCTTCCAGCGTCACGCCGAAGGCCGGTGGATTCCCCTCCGCCTCCTCGGAGCGCGCCAGTTCCTGACCGGCCGTCGTGATTAGTTCCGCGAGATCGCCCCCGCCCGCCGGATGGAGGCGCAGATCCTGAATGGCGCTACGTCCCTCCGCGATCGCCCCGGCGGCCGTATTGATGGCTTTGTCGAGGCTTTCCTCGGTCTTTTCGGGGCGCCGGGCAAAGATGTTGCGCGCGGCCTGCATCTGGATCAGCGCAGCCTGAAAGCTCTGCAGCATGGTGTCGTGCAACTCCCGAGCAACGCGCAGCCGCTCGTCCACGCGCCCGTCCAACTGCGCGTTGAACTCCCGTCGGATCTGATACAGCCGCAGCCGGTACAGCCCCCAGAGCATGGCCAGAAAGGCGGCCACGCACGACGCGTAGAACCACGTGGTCTGATTCCAGGCCGGGGCGATGGAGAACTCCAGCGTGTCGCCGGTCTCGTTCCAGACGCCGCTGTTGTTGCAGGCGATGACGCGGAAGCGGTAGTTGCGCGGACCGAGATTTGTATACGTCGCCTGGCGCTCGTTGATCACTTCGTGCCAGTTCTTGTTCTGTCCGTCCAGTTTGTACCTGAAATGGATCTTCTCCGGCTCGACGAGGCTCAGGGCGGTGAATTCGATTCGGAGGGTGTGGACGTTGGCGGGCAGGCGCATGCCGGGCTTGAAAGCGTATGACTTGTCGTCAGCGATGATGGACTCGATGTGGACCGGCGGGCGGAGATTGTTGAGCGGCAGATGGGCCGGGTCGAAGACCTGGACGCCCTCTAAGCTGACGAACCAGATCTTGCCATCGGGCGATTTCGATACTCGCGGGCTGTATACGCTATACTGCGGCGCTGACAATCTCACGCCATCGGCGCTGTCGAAAACGCTGGTTTGAACCGTGCGCTTTGGGTCCGCAGTCCAGGCGTCCAATTCAGGGCGTGGGATGCGAACCAGGCCGCACGGCATGTACAGCCAGAACGAATCATCGTCGTCCACCATTAACCAGTGCACCGAGTCGCACGGCAAGCCGTTGCGGCTGTTCAGCGTAGCGACGTGTCCGTTCTTGATGCGGCTGAGCCCGCCTGCGGTAGCGGCCCACAGGGCGCCATCCCGATCGAGGCTGAGGCTTCCGACCTTACCCTCAGCCAATCCATTTGCCTGGTACGATTGCCGGATCTCTCCGTCCTTGAAATAAATGATGCCACTGTCAAGACTGGACCCGATCCACACGCCTCCTGGTTCAGGGCTCGCGAGTAGAGTCAGCGAGGTCCGTTTGGCTCCAAGCCGGGACCATGGGACGTCCTCGACAATGCGTCCGTCCCGCAGGTGCAAAAGGCCGCGATCTTCCGAGAGCCAGAGGTTGCCCGCACTGTCTCCCGCCATAGCATGCACCCGGCCGCCGGCCACTCCGGTGACCGGTGTGAATTTACCATGTTCAAACGAAACAAGTCCCCGTGACGTGAAGGCCCAAAGCCGGCCGTCGTGACCCTCTAATATGGATTGGGCCGCGGGATCGGGCAGCCCCGCTTGTTTTTGGAAGATGGTGATTCGTCCATTCCTCCACAGATTCAACGCGTTCTGCTCGCCAATCCAGACGTTGCCGTCACGCGACGCGAGGACGGACCACACGTAGTCGCCAGATAGTCCTTGCTTCGAGGAAACTGTCGTCACCACGAAGTCACGGAACTTATCGAGGCCGGCAGTCGTGCCTACCCAAATGTTACCTTCGCGGTCTTCAAAGAAGGTGAGAACGTAATCGCCCGTGAGGCCATCCGAACGAGCGAAGCGGTCGGTACGGCCCGCGTGCAAATGGAGGAGGCCGGAGGCGGCGGTTCCGATCCACAGGCCGCCATCGCGATCCCGCAGGATGTTAACCGGCTTGTCCGGCCGCTTGCCGGGAATCGTGTACGGTTGGAGGTTGTCGCCGACCACTTCTTTGATTCCGCCGGCCGTAACGACGATCAATCGGCCATCCGGGGTCTCATTGAGAGCTTGGTCGCGCCCGGCGCCGGAGATTGGGTAGCGCTTCAGCGCTCCAGCCGCCAATCGCCACAAACCGGATTGCGTCAGGGCCCAGACTTCTCCGTCCCTCGTGTATAAGGACTGAACGTAGCTGCCGAAAACGCCGTCCTGCCCGTAGCATTCAGAACTGCCTTTCCGGACGCCGCAGATTCGTGCGGTAGGAAGAGCATCAGCCCCAACCCACAAGGTTCCGTCTGGGGCTTCGCGGAGATTGAAAATCCGAAATCCCGCGAATTCCGGGTGAACGGTCAGGTTGCCATTGTTCCAGCTAGCGAGCCCGTTATCGGTGCCGATCCAAACGGTTCCATCGCGCGCCGCGAGAAGCTTTGAGATGAATGTGGAAGGAAGACGCTGATCTTTCGGCGGCTGCCAGTCCGCGAAACGGACGCCATCGAAGCGAACTACGCCGAATTCCGTCCCGAGCCAGAGATAACCATCGGCTGTCTGAGCGATGGAGAAGACTGCGCCTTTCAAACGCCCCTCGCGGATGGTCCAGGCGGTGTGCGCGTATTGGTTGATGTCCAGAGAAGGGTTCAGGGCGAACGAAGACCGGCAGCAGGCGGCGAGTAAGAGCGCAAACACAGCGATTGCGTTCCCCGAGTGGAATCTCGCAATGTGGTGTGTTCCCACGTAGACCATTATGGCTGTAGGCACAGGGCTTCAGGGCGGCATCTTTCAGCGCCGCCCCCGTCCCCGGTGCAACCTGAGCTAGTCCTGCAGGAATTCGAAATCGTCGGCGGCTATGCCGTCCACGTCGGCTGAGCCACCAATGATACCTTGGATTACCTCATCGGCTTGCCCGATCAGTGTCAGTTCGGGAATTTCATAGAATTTCGGCATTCGATTCACCTCCTTTCGTGCTTTTGTGAAGAAAAACTGTTGGTTACGCAGCTTGCGCTTGAAGCCGCCGGTTGCGATTCTGCCAGCGATGGCGCAGCCAAAATTCGAGCAGCACGATCTGCTGCAACTGATGCGCATTGCAGTCCAATCCCGCGGACAGCCGCTCGAGTCGCGAGCGCAGACTGTCGCGGTCCACAAATCCACGACTGACTACTTCCAGCTCGCGCGATGCCAGAAGTTGGCCGGCCATTGGACGCAAGGCCTCCTGCCACGGTGCGCCAAACAGGCTCTTCGAGCGCCGCTTTTGGAGCCTCGCCGGCCATAGATCGGCAAGGGCACGGCGCATCAACCTGCGCGGCTCGCCGGGGCCGCAGAGCACATCGGCAGGCACGCTCATGAGAAATTCTACCAGCGGCCGATGCGCAAACGGATGCGTGTACTCGAGATGCTGGAATGGCTCGGGCGCCTTGAGCGTACGCTGCTCTAGCATCGAGGAAAGCGCCTGGAAATGTTTCCGCCGCTCCGGCGGAGCCTGCATCCAACCGTTGGAAAAGAAGCGGCGCGGATCGAAAACCTCCGTCCTCCCAGCGAATGCCGGCGCGAGCGAGGTCTCGCTGCTCTTAGCCACATAGGAACCATCCGGCATCGTGTAGACTCGGGCCGGCGCGAGCGACGGCGGCAGAGCCGCCCGCAATGCGCGCCAGAGCGTCCAATACACTGGAAGCGTCAGAATCCTGCTCCACGCGATCGCCTCTTTGCATGCTCGGCGAAGCTGCAATCGCCGTAGATGGCTCGCCACCTGAAGCGAATCGTCGAACCAGTTGCCCATCATGAGATCGCCGCCCTGGCCGGTGAGGAGGACGCGGGCCCCGAGGCGGTCGGCGATTCGCGCTGTCGCACTGCGGACGGGCGCGAACGGCTCCGGCATCGCACGGCCTACTTGCGCGGCGGAGATCACCGGGTCTTCGTGTGTCGAGATATGAAAACCTTCGATTCCGCAAAACGATTCCATGTCGCGAACGAATGGCTCGTCCAGGGAGTTGCGCCAGAGATAGCTCACGGTATGGAGTGAGGGCACCGCGACCGCGCCGCTTCGGATCAGGCGGCTGGCCATGGAAACGACGGACGAAGAGTCGAGCCCACCGCTCAGTTCGGCGAGAACCGGCGACCCGGTCTGGAGTCGAACAGCGACTGCCTCCTCGAAGAGCGATCGGAACTGCTCCTCGTAACGGCGCTCATCGCGGTACCGGATCTCATCAGCGACCGGTAGATTCCAGAACCGGCGAATGGATACACCGCTCGCCGAGACGCACACCGCGTGGCCCGGAGGGACGGAGAGTATCCCCTGATATGGTGTCCGATTTGGGCAGCGGCCGAACGTGAGGAGGCCGGCGACGTACTGCTCGTCCAGTTCGCGGGCGTCAGAGGCGTCCACCAGCGCCTGCAGGTCGCTCGACCACAGGACGCGGCTCCCCTCGAACGCGTAATACAGAGGGCGCACGCCGGCGAAATCGCTGGCGAGCACGATCGTGCCGGTGCGGCGGTCGCAAAGTACGGCGCTCCAATCGCCGATCAGGTGCACCAGCCCGTCCGTGCCCCAACGGTCGTAAGCCTCGGCCGCGAGCGCGGCGTTCGTGCGCGCTGCGGCCAGCGAAGCGCCCAGGCGGAAGAGAAGGTCGGCGCGGTTGTCGAGGCGGCCATCCCAGAAGAGCGTTTCGGCGGCCTCGCGCCCGTCCAGCGGGCGCAAATCGAGCATGGCAGTTTGAACTTTCGATTGCATATTGGACTCTCGATGGTTACAGCGAATATAAAATCTGTAATCTCTGGTAGGCGGGCGAGCCGTTCACGATGCGGCCATCCACCTCCACCCAGGCGTGGGAAAAGAACGGCGCGGGGCGGTAGCCAACGACCAGCTTGGCCCCGATCCCGCTCTTGCGCAGCAGGCGGACCGCGCAGACGGAGCGCTGCAGGCAGAGCACTGGTTTCCAGTAGAGGCAGGTTGCCAGTTGGACGGCATCGCAGAACTCCGTGGCCAGATCGGGAGACGGCGCTTTAGGCGCAGGGGACCAATTTCGGACCTGACGCTGCATGTAAGCAAACCCGAACAGCCTGAGGACGATGTCGTAACTCGCGAACCCCCAGAGGGCTCTCAAGACCAGCCAGATGTATCGCGCGCGGTTCATGCCGCCCTCCGCTCGATGAGCCCATTGCACTGAAGTTGATCGAGAAACCGCGACGTATGCGCGTGGGCCATTGTCAGCCCCACTTGGAAATCGTTGTGCAGCTTCGCGGCGATGGCATCGGGTGAGAGCCGATGTTCGATGCATCGCCAGATGTACGCGCCTGCGGGGCCAGAGCTGTACAGCCGGCCCTTGCTATTGTCGAGGATCACTACGCCACCCTCATGAACGGAAGCGACGGCTTCCGGATTGATCTTGATGTCAGAATCGTAAACTCTTTTTTTCTCAGAAGTCATTGCTATCACCGGATTCAAGAAATGCAATTCCAGAATGAAGCCAATCTCGTGAATGCGGAACCCACGTACCGGTGAGGCTGAAGTAGTGAAATGCGGGAGCAACCGGCCGCCCATTATGAGCCTCCCGCTGATGGCGAGATCCTCATCCCAGCCGGTCCCTCGAAAGTGGGCACAAATTGCCGGCGTGAGGCGTATAATACCGTATGCGAATCAGTCTTGCGATTGCGGCGCAATCCGTCGTGGTTGCGTTGCTCGCCGCGACGCCGCTCCACGGCCAGGGTGCCGAAATCTCGGGACTCATCTCCGACCCTTCGGGTCTCGCCGTGCCCAACACAAAGGTCACCGTAAAGGGCCAGGCGATGGGCGTTAGCCGCGAAGTCAAGTCCAACCAGGAAGGGTTGTATAGCGTACCCGCTCTCTCGCCAGGTTCTTACGACCTCACAGTGGAAGCGAGCGGATTCAAGTCGATTCATCAGAATGCCATCGTCCTGGAAGTGGACCAGCGAGCAAGGCTAGATTTCCTCTTATCCATTGGCCCCACAAGCGAAAGCGTCACAGTCGAGGGAAGCGCGCCGATACTCAACTCCTCCGATGCATCCGTGAGCACTGTGATCGGAAACCGGTTCGTGGCGAACCTGCCGTTGAACGGGCGCAGCTTCAGTTCTCTGATCCAGCTGGCGCCGGGGGTGGTGCTGGCGCCCTCAAATTCATTTGAACAGGGCCAGTTCAGCGTCAACGGCCAGCGGCCCGATGCGAATTACTTCATGGTGGATGGCGTGAGCGCCAACGTAGGCCCTGCCGGTAACGGCAACCGGACCGGCCAGAGCGGCGCCGGGGAGCTTCCCGCGACGAACGCGCTTGGCGGGATGAGCAATCTGGTGTCGCTGGACGCGCTGGAGGAGTTTCGCATTCAGACTTCCACCTTCGCGCCGGAATATGGCCGGACTCCGGGCGCTCAGATATCCGTGGTCACGAAGTCCGGCACGAACGACTATCACGGCACTGCGTTCGAGTATTTCCGGAATGACAAGCTGGACGCGAACGACTGGTTCGCAAACCGCAACGCACTCGCGAGACCGGAACTGCGGCAGAACGATTTCGGCGGCGTGTTGGGCGGCCCCATCCGCAAGAATAAGCTCTTCTTCTTCGGATCGTACGAGCGCATCAGCGTGCGGCAACCGCACATCGCGAACACGTATGTGCCGTCGCTCGCGTCACGGCAGAGCGCGCCGGCCGCTGTTCAGCCGCTGCTGAACGCTTTCCCGCTTCCCACCGGGCCGAACTTCGCCAATGGAACGGCCGCGTTCGCGGCGGGGTACTCGGATCCCTCCTCGCTCGATTCCGGCAGCGTCCGAATGGATTACTTGCCGTGGCAACGAGTGACGATCTTCGGAAGATACAGCATCGCTCCTTCGGAACTGGTTGTACGAGCCCCAACGGCTTATGCGTACAACACCAGTGAGTGGTATAAATACCGGACCCAGACAGCGACCTTAGGAAGCAACCAGACACTGACTCCGGGATTCATCAGCGAACTGCGCTTGAATTACAGCCGCAGCAGATCCCACAGCACCTTTTCGATCGATAACTTCGGCGGCGGAACGCCGCCACCGGATTCGTTGCTGTTTCCAGCGGGCCACTCGGCCGGGGACTCGCGCTTCACGTTCTTTGCCGACTCCGCGCCTTACGGCATTCGATGGCTCACCGGCAGCTTTGCGGATAACGTGACAGAACAGATCAATGTCGCGGAAAACGTTTCTCTCACCGCGGGTACGCATCAGTTCAAGTTCGGGCTGGACTACCGCCGCCTCCATTCCACGGCGGCATTCAACGCCGCGACCTGGACGTATGGCTTTCTTTCCCTGGCCAACGTTCTCACGAATAGCGTGCCTCAGGGCGTAGTCTCTGCGTACACGCCGAACACCCAGTTGGTGATCTCGAACTGGAGCTTGTTTGCCCAGGATACGTGGAAGCCGGCGAGAAAGCTGACGATCACGTACGGCTTGCGATGGGAGTACAACGGCGCTCCTTCTTCGCCCAACGGCACGCTGCCGTTCACCGTAATCGGCGTCGAGAACCTGCGGACCATGACGCTGGCTCCGCAGGGCACTCCCTTGTGGGAGGCCACGAAAGACAACTTCGCGCCGCGGCTCGGCGTAGCGTGGTTAGCTGCGCCGAACCTTGTGGTCCGGGCAGGCGGCGGCATCTTCTACGATTTGGGATACTCCGAAGCGGCAAGCGGCATCAGTACGTGGCCGTATCAGCAACAGAAGGTCATTTTGAACACCTCGTTTCCCATGAGCACGGCTAATCTCGCGCCACCTCCGTTTTCCACGGCTCTCCCGGCAGGGTATATGGTCGTAATGGACCCGAACCATGCTTTGCCGAGGACCTACGAATGGAATGCGGCCGTCGAGCGTAGTCTGGGAGGCGCCGATTCGATGGCGCTAACCTACCTGGGAGCTGCCGCTCGCAAGCTGATGCGGAGAGACGATTACATTCCGCCGAATCCCAATTTCCCCAATGAATTCGACGTCATGAGAAACGGCGCTTCCTCGAGCTACCAGGCGCTCCAGGCGCAGTTTCGGCGTCGATTTGCGCGCGGACTGCAGGCGCTGATCTCTTACACTTGGGCGCATTCGATCGACGATGTCTCGTCGGGCACGAATGTCATCAATGTGCCGCCGGGTTTTACAAACTTATCTAACCGCGGTTCCTCCGACTACGACATCCGCCAGACCTTCTCAGTCGCGATCTCGTACAACATCCCATCGCCGCCGCAAGGCGTCGCGAAGGCGATTGCAGGAAACTGGTCGGCGGACTCAATCTTTTATGTGCGGACCGCGCCGCCGGTGAACGTCACCACCGGAACCAACCCCTTTCCGCTCGCACATTCCGGGGCGAACAGCGTGCAGCGGCCGGACATTGTGCCGGGAACGCCGGTGTGGATCACAGATCCGAATGTGGCGGACGGAAAGCGGATCAACCCGGCGGCGTTCAGTAACCCGGTTGGGACGCTGCAAGGCAACCTCGGACGCAACGCGCTGACCGGATTCGGCGCGTCGCAGATGGATTTGAGCCTGCGCAGGCAATTCAGACTTAAGGAGCGTCTCTCGCTGCAGGCGCGTGCCGATTTGTTCAACCTGTTTAACCACCCCAATTTCGGGCCGCCGGTAAACTACCTGAGTTCTCCGTTATTCGGGCAGGCTACACAGATGCTCGGATCGTCGATGGGAGCGGGCGGCGACAGCGGCGGCCTGAACCCGCTGTACCAGATCGGCGGCCCGCGCTCGGCGCAACTGGCGCTGAAACTCATATTCTGAAGAAGGCAACGTCCGTGGTTTACGAAGTTGCATGGCTGCGCTAGTGTCATCCTTGCTCGGCAGCAAATTGCCCGAGCTTGCTCTTGGGGTGCGGTTTACGACGACGAGCCAGGCGTCCCTGGACAGTACCCGGCTGGTCTTTGCTTCCACATTTCGAATCTCTCTCTAGTGCTCCCGGCCACCGTCTTCGAGCAACGGATCTCGATGCGAACGGTCGGCTTCTTGGCCGCAGTATCACCGTATAGCCACGGCAAACAGGCTTACGGCTGCTGGCAAGCCAAGTGCAATGATGGATTCCGGACCGCAGATTTTGGAGGTGGTTCATCATGAAGAACATCAGAGAAATGAGCCCCAGGCTGGCGCGGATCGACGTTTCATCCCAGGGGCGGATAAGCGCATCTCTTTTCTACGAATTGGCGAAATTCGTCTCGTGGGGGTCACAAAACCCGCGGGTCGTCAACGAGCACCCGGAACTTGGCAGACTGCTGGAGTCCTCGGCAGCAGCGCTTTCTAAAGGTGGCGTTTTGGAATATCCGGCCCAACCTCTGGCCGCATAGTGATCGGCGCCTGCCGTGTCGGGATCGGCACTTGCCGCTCTGGATTGTCACGTGCCGTGTCGCGATGGGCAGGCGCGTCCTCACCTCATCTCGATGGTCTTCGGAGACCGTGCAAAATGTAATAAACGGATGTGAAAATCGATCTTGACAGTTCTCAAGCAGAAGTTTATCTTCGAGTTGTCACCTGACATAAGGACGTATGGAACACGAGGAGCGTGGGCGTGGGCCAAAACAGACTGGCCCCGCTACTATTTTCGAATCCGAGTCGCAATCGCTCGACAGGCGCGCCGTTTCTTCCGATCCTGAGGATCGGAATAGACCGCCGCAACTCACTTGGCCTCGCGAGACCAGATCGAAACACGAAAAAGCTCTGGCTGCGTCTGCCACTCCCGGCACCGAATACTGGCTGCCATAATGGCTGGCGTCTGATTAGCAACGAAATCTAAACCCGCCCGTTCGAAGGGGTGATACCTCATTTGTTTGTCGCGGAGGCGCCTTCTGCGCGCCACCGCGACAGTGGTTCAGTACGGTTCGATCAGCCTCATAGAGTTGACATGGAGTGCAACCATCGGTGGGCCGTCATTCTTGCCGGCGGGGACGGCGTGCGCCTGCTGCCCCTGGTCCGTCGGATTTGCGGCGACCAACGGCCCAAACAATTCTGCCGTGTGCTGGGGAGCGAAACCCTCCTCAGCCAGACCCGGCGACGGGCGGCCCGAATCGTTCGCCCGGACAGCATTCTCGTCGTACTCACCGCCGCTCACGAACCGTTCTATCGCGAGGAACTGGACGGCCTTCGTTCATCGTCCGTGTTGATTCAGCCATGCAATCGCGGTACAGCGCCGGCCATTCTCTGGGCACTCGCGTACATCAGACAACTGGATCCGGATGCCCTGGTCACATTCCTTCCATCCGATCACTACATTGCGAATGAATCGGTCCTGTGCAGCCACCTGGATGGGGCGTTCCTCGAGGCGGCCAGGAATCCCGCGACCGTGATTCTGCTGGGTGCTCCGCCCGACGCGCCGGAAGTAGAGTACGGATGGATCGAGCCCGGCCTCGCGCTCTCCGGCGCGCGGACTCAGTGCTTTCACGTCCGGCGATTCTGGGAGAAGCCCCTGCGAACGCTTGCCTCCGCCCTCATGGAACTCGGTTGCCTTTGGAATACCTTTATCATGGTGGGCCGCGTCAAGGCATTCTTACGGCTGTTCCAACGCGCCGCTCCGGCGCACTTCCGGTCGCTTTACCCCACGATGTCCCGCCACGTCCGGTTGGACCCCGTGTCCTGGAGCGGTTTTTATGCTGGAATTCCATCGACGAACTTTTCGCAGGCTGTCCTGGCCACGATGCCTGGCGCACTCGGCGTGATTCGTGCCGATGGTTTAGGGTGGAGCGATCTCGGCGACCCCGTGCGGGTTCTCTCGATCGCGCAGCGCAAAGGCGTCGATCGGGAATGGAGTCTCGACCAGGATACCCAGCGCGGTCTGGTCGCCCGAGCTTTGGGGAGTTAAGTGCGGAAGAACTCTTCTGAACTAAACTCTCTCTGTCGAGGTGTTCTATGCGTTTCAGACATGCAGCTTTGATTGTCCTCGTAGGGCTTTTCGCCTCCAGCGCTATCCATGCAGACACGTGCGTGGAATGCCACCGTAAGGTGACTCCCAGCATCGTTCAGACTGGCAACTGAGCAAGCACAGCCAGAACGCGATTGCGTGCGACGCCTGCCACGGCGGCGAGCACAAATCCGCCAACGATGCAGCCCAGGCCAAAATCCCGACCCCGGAAACGTGCGCCCAGTGTCACGCCGACCGCGTCGCGCAGTACAAGGACAGCAAACATGCGGCGGCTTGGGCCGCCATGAAGGCCATGTTCACGTTCCACTACCAGCCCATGGCGATGACCGAGGGCATGAAGGGCTGTGGCGCGTGCCATAAAATCGGTGTGAAGACCGAAGCCGAGATTGCGGCACTCAAGAAGGAAGGGAACGGCTTCGGCACGGCATCCTGCGACGCCTGCCACACGCGGCACACGTTCTCGGTTGCGGAGGCCCGGCAGCCGCAGGCCTGTGAAACGTGCCATATGGGCTTCGACCACCCGCAGTGGGAGATGTATTCGGCGTCGAAACATGGAATCCGGTATCTGCTCAAACAGAGCAATGTGATCCCCCAATCGGCAGCGGCACCCACGTGCCAGAGCTGTCATATGCAGGGCGGAGATCACAATGTCCAGACCGCCTGGGGCTTCCTGGCCGTACGGCTGCCCTTGCCCGAGGACAAGCAATGGGCTGCGGATCAGGCCACCATCCTGCAAGCGCTCAATGTGCTCGATCCCAACGGTAAACCGACCGCGCGGCTGGACGTGGTGAAAGCCGCCAACGTGGCGCGCCTCACCCAGGTGGACTGGCAGAAGCAGCGCGACAAGATGCTCGCGACGTGCAACCAGTGCCACTCGGCGAACTTCGCCAAAGCGGAATTGGCCAAGGGCGACGACATGATCCGCGAGGCCGACCATCTGATGGCCGAAGCCATACGCATTGTGGCCGGGCTCTACCAGGACGGAACGCTGCCCAAGCCGAAGGAGTACGCTTACGCGTTCCCCGACCTGCTGACGTTCCACGACGCCCCCACGGTGGTCGAACAGAAACTGTTCGTGATGGCCATGGAGCATCGAATGCGCACCTTCCAGGGGACTTTTCACGCCAACCCGGATTACGCGCTCTGGTACGGATGGAGCGAAATGCGCCGCGATTTGACCGAGATCAAGACTCTGGCGGAAGACTTGCGCCGGCAAGCGGGGCGAAAGCCGGCAGTGCAATAGCTCATCCTCTTCGATCGACCGCCGCATGTCCCAGATGGGCACTAACTAAGATCATGATGCACGAAGTGATCCCGATGGCGATCGCGCCCACGCACACGGAATTGCAGTCTGAATGGCATGGTTCTTCATGGCGACGCTGCTTTTCTCGCGAGAGAGAATTCACTCTCAGCCTGTCAGGGCTGCGAGTGGAGAGTCTCACTCCGATCCTCCACGCTCGACGCAGGCAGCATTCGAATCGACTATCTCCGCCGAGCGAGTGACGCTCTTCGGCAGGTACAGTAACGCGCCGTCAAATATCAACGTGCGCGGTGGAACGGTTAACGAAGTCTCCAAAACACCCAATACGGAACGCAAGGGTTGACCGTCGGCAGTAACCAAGCGCCCACGCCGCGCCTGACGAACGAGGTTCGGGTCAAGTACAGCAGATCTCTGATGCTCGCAACCCCTGCTGCGCCAACGGAATCAATCATTCATTCATTAACCCGACGATCAGGACCAAGTGACGCCGGCTGCGACTTCTCCGGCAACCTCTCAGCCCAGTGAGGTCGCCAGCCCGCATCGAGCTGTCGTTCCGCGCCGTGAGCGCCGATTCGCCGAACTCGTCGCATCGGTTTAGGTATCTTAAATAACCTTTACATCTTGGATCGGTTGCTTGGGCGCCCTTTTAAACCGGCGTCAACACGTAGGCGAGGCGGTTCTCCGGTTCGAGGCTGTTCAGGTCGCTGCTTTGAGGCCCGTCATGGCCACCATCGCCGCGGAGAAATCGGTTTGAAACCGGAATCCCGGGGAGCCAATTCTCATTTCTGGCCGTTTCCGCCATTTCCCCTCCGATCCGCTGGTGGTCCGACGCGACCGCAACCGCCAACACGTCAAAGGGTTGCCGATATTTCGCGACGAGTTCGCCGCCTTTCCAAGTGCAGTTCGAGAGTACGAAATTCAGGAGTTTGCGTTTCTCCGCTGGCGGCTGACTCTCGAACAGGGCGGGCGCGCGGTGCGCCAGTTCCAGTAGCTGTACGCCTTCCTCGATGTAGCTCCGGTTGGCCGTCTGGTGCGCCTCCAGGTCGCGCATGATGGCCGCCTGCGCCGCCC
>DATFZA010000147.1:0-8319 GCA_035314765.1 Bryobacteraceae bacterium | reverse complement strand
GCGGTGCGGCGCAACTCTTCGTACAGCACAGGCAGTAACCGATCGAGCGCCTTCTGGTCCCCGCCGGTCCAGGCCCGCAGGAGCGCTGTCACGTCGTGTGCCGGTTGCGCTTGCATACCGCTGGGTAGTGTTGATGTCGATGATAACAAAATAAATTGAACGGAGATTAGAGTTTTGGCAGCGGATTCCCGCCGGGTTGGATGAGAGCAGAGGGCAAACCGCCCCGCAGGGAAGAAATCAGAATCGAAAACTCGACAAGGAGAAAACGCTAATGAGACTCGACAATCACATCCAACGACCGTTCCCGTTCGCGGCGGTCGTTAGCCTTTTTTTGGCTGCGTCAGCCCTATGGGGCCAGAGCAGCGTTTTTCAGACGGCATGCTCAAATTCCACTCTTGAGGGCGACTATGGCTTCTCCGTGAGCGGTATGAAGCCATCGGGTCCCGGAGCTCCGGTGGAGACAATCGTGGGAGTCGCCATGACACACTTCGACGGCAATGGAATGTTGACGCAGACCGACAACATTCACGGTTCGATTACCGGATTACCCACTCCCGATCGCCCGGGCACGGGAACGTATTCGATCAATGCCAATTGCACAGGCACGATGATTCTCACCAATCAGGGTTCGCCGACCCTCACGCTGCGGATCGTCGTGGTCGATAACGGCAATGAGGTGCGAACGGCTGTCGTGGACCCAACCGCTACGGTAACTCCAGGGACTCCCTCGCCGCAGGTCATCGTGTCGAGCAATGGAAGGCGGGTCGTGACGCGTTCGGGCCTCAGCGAGCTTTATACGCTCTTGGAAAGCTTGAGACCTGGGCCGGTGCGGTAGTTTGGCCGCGACCGGTTGTCAGAGGCGAATCTTGCCTGGCTCCCAGATTCGCCGGGGAGCCAGGCCAACGCGGCGAACGGCGCGATCGCTACACTACCAAGCTAAGGCCAGATTACTTTCAATCGTTTCGCCGCCGTGTTTCTCGGCACGCACGTGGTCAATCTGAAAAGGCAAGGGGAAAGCGGCTTGCGGGAGACGGCAGTACTCGCAGCGGTGACCTGCGCGTTCCCGGACGGCCCAGGAGAGCTGCCGGTTCACTGCTGGCTGGAAGGATCATGTTGCAGCAGCCGCCGCGCCTTGGACTGAATGACGGCCAAAAGACTGCCGATATGAAGGTAGCTGTCAAGTTCCTGGCTGTCGGCTTCCGTCAGCGATCCAACCCGCGCCTTAGCCGACAGTTCATTGACACGGTCTTCATCACCGGAAGGCAATCGCATCGAAAGCAAGTAGCGGGCGGCGTCCGGGGTGAGTTGTCGTTCCTCGGTCTGCTCGTCGGCCAGAATGATGCGCGCGAGAATCGCGGCTTCGGTATTTGGGCTGACGACTTGCGAACTCATAACTTCTCTCTCTTATCATCCTACATTCGGGGCTCAGCGGAAACAACCTGACCTGCCGTCAGCCGTGGCGTGCCGCGTTCACCCAATCGTGACCTCGACCACCTTGGCATCGTCGGGCAAAGCGATTTCGGCCGGAGCAAGGTAAAGCCGGATCGCCTCTGCGACGTTGCTGCGAGCCTCCTCTTCGGTTTTGCCCGCCAAAGCACAGCCGGGCAGTTCCGGGCAGACGGCCGAGTAGCTGCGGGCTTCTGGATCGAACTCCAGCACGACGCGGAACTTCATGGTTCTAGTGTACGTCTGGGCAGACCGTTCCCCAGAGAGCGCGGTGCGGGAAAGCATTCTCAATCTGCCAACTCCCCTTCGTAGAACGTACTGTAACGTTCGGCTAGCTTATGACACAACCTCCTGTATGTGATACTCAAGATGCCGGTGCACGAATCGTACGAACTGCTGGAAAAACTTGGCTCCGGGGGGATGGGTCAGGTGTATCGCGCCCGGGATACGCGCCTCAACCGGATTGTTGCCATCAAGGCCCTGAAGGTGGACGTGGTGTGTACGCCCGAGCAGCGGCGCCGCTTTCTTCAAGAAGCCCAGGCTGCGTCCGCGCTTAACCACCCCAATATCGTCACCATCCACGACATGGTTTCCGAGAGCGGACGCGAGTTGATGGTGATGGAGTATGTCTCCGGCAAGAGCCTGCGCGAGCTTATTCCGCCCTACGGCATGTCGGTAGAAGAACTGATTCACTATGGCGTGCAATTGGCCGATGCGCTGATGGCCGCGCACGGCGCCGGCATCATTCACCGCGATCTGAAGCCCGGCAACATCATGGTGACCGAGCGCGGGCTGGTGAAAATTCTGGATTTTGGCCTGGCGAAGCTGCCTGCGGAGCTGGCTTACGACAACTCCGAGACGCGCGCCGACGCTGGACCTTTGACCGTGGAAGGCACGCTGCTTGGCACCGTTGCCTACATGTCGCCCGAGCAAGCCGAGGGACGCAAGGTCGATGCCCGCTCGGACATCTTCTCCCTAGGCTCGGTGCTGTATGAAATGGCCACCGGGGAACGTCCGTTCGATCGCGGCAACACCGTGGCCACATTGACCGCCGTGCTGCGCGATGAGCCCACCCCGATCTCCGAGCGGGCGCCCGGAGTTCCCCTTGAAATCCAAGAGATAATCGCCCGATGCCTGCGGAAGAATCCGAATGATCGCTGGCAAAGCGCGGCCGAGATCTATCAGGTTTTCCTGGCTCTCAAGCACTCCTCCGATTCGGGAACCATTCAGCGGGCGGGGATCGATTTGCCCTCGGCTTCCGAGGCGGACGCGCCGCCGGAAAAGGGCAGCCGCTGGCCATTCGTGGCGCTGGCCTTTGCCGCCTTTCTCCTCTTAGCCGGCGCGGGCTGGTGGTTTGTCGTACGTCCAGCCATGCGCCCCACCAATCCGCCTGCCGCGAGCACTCAGCCTGCGGTCCTGCATAACGAAGACGTGGTGAAAATGCTGGAGGCCCATGTCCCTGAATCGGCTATTATCGCCGACATCGCTGGCGCCCAGACAGGATTTAGTCTTTCTCCGGCGGAGCTGGTGCGCCTGACCAAGGCCGGCGCCTCGGAAAAACTGCTGGCGGCTATGCGCGGCGAAGCTCCATCGGCGCCAGCCGAGCAAAGCAACCCCTCCTCGGCCACGTCAGTCTCGCAGCCGGCGGCCAACCAGCCGATCCCACCGAACACTCCGGTTTCCACGAATCCGGCCACTAATCCGCGCAACACTCCGGCAAACGCCAATATTCCTGCCAATAGTGCGCCTAGCTCCGCCCCTCCTGCCAACCCGGCCGGGACTTCGCCCGTCCCTCCGGTCTCGGTCGGCAAAGCGATGGTCCCCGACGGCACTCCCTTCGGGTTGTCCCTGACCGAGGACGTCCCCGACGATGCCGCGGAAGGCTCCATGGTCCGTTTTCAGGCAGATGCCAACCTGGTGGTAAACGGAATCACGGTAGTGCCTGCCGGCGCCAAGGCCACGGGAACCATCGTAGAAGGCAGGAAAAAGAAGGTGTTCGGGCACGGCAAAATCACCTATCGGCTCGATTTCGTTCAGTCGGCGGACGGCAGGGAACTACGTATTCGGGCCTCGGCTGCCGCCGGATCGGCCAGCGCTCTCAAGCACCCAATGGATGTTCCCGGCGTCAAACCGAAAGATGTGGCGGCCCCCAAAGGCTCTCACTTTGTCGCCTACATCGACGGCGATGTGGAGATCACCGGACGGAAATAGCCGAATGTTGTTGTAGCCGGACATTGTTGTAGCCGTACAGGGTTGTAGCCGTACAGGGTGATGGACTGGTTGAAGTTTTCCGACAAGCTCATAGTGCTACGGTAGGTTCTTGACGATCCTCCCCAACCTGTTTACGCTGGCGCGTATCGTCCTCACGCCGTTTATCGCATGGACAATTTTGAACGGCCGCTACAGCTTGGCCCTCTGGCTGTGCTTTTTGGCCGGGCTCTCGGATGGGATCGATGGCAGGCTGGCGCGGCGGTTCAATTCCACTACGCGATTGGGGGCCTATCTCGATCCAGGGGCGGACAAACTTCTGATCTCTGTTGTCTACATCTGCCTTGGCTGGGCCGGAAAGATCCCCTGGTGGATGGTGGGCGTAGTTTTTGGCCGCGATCTGCTCATTCTGGGGATGGTGGCATGGGGCTTTTTGTTTACCACCATCCGTCAGTTCCCCCCTAGCATTTGGGGAAAACTGAGTACCGCTCTCCAAATCCTGGCGGCCCTGCTGGTTATGGGGTCCGCCAACGGATGGCCCGTGCCCCTTCAGCCGGTGCTCTATGTTATGGTCGCCGCGACCTTATGGAGCGGTCTTCACTACGCTTGGCTGGGTGTAACACAATTGCGCGCGGCTTAGCACAATTGAGTCCGGCAGCGATTGACGCGCGGGCCAGTCAGGGGTAGGCTGAAGATGTGCCGGTTCCACTCGCCCGTTTTCGTTCTCAACGCCTGTTCCTTTGGGCCGGGTTAGCGGCGCTCGCTTTTACCGGTTTTTCGGGCTGGGTGGCTCTGCTGTGGCCGTACGCCGCGATCGCCGCGGTGCTGTTCCTTCTGAGCGCGCTCTTCTTCCTTTTTCTGGCCAGCCGTCCGGCGGTCGAGGTGTTTGAAAGCCATTTGCAGATTGGCCGGCGCACCGTTCCTTGGATGCAAATCCGGCGCGTAGATCGCAGCGCGAATCTCCCGTTGATTGTACGGCTCAGCTTGGCGGACAAGAGTCACATCTTAATCGTCCACTCCGGCGACGCCGAGTCCGGTAAGAGCCTGTTGCGGCACCTTCGGCGCTACTCGCGCGATGCTCTTTTGGATGGAGTTCCTTATCGCCAGTTCTGGGGCGAGCCGCTTTCCGTGCCCGCGGCCAGCGAGGAGCCCAAAGCCATTCCGTCTCCGCGCTATCCGCTGCTCATGCCCGAAGACGAGGCGGAAGTGGAACGCCTCTTTCAGCGCTTGAAAACGGTTGGCCATCTCGACCAAAGGGGCTCCTCCGAGGACAAATAACCACCGGAGTGATGACCACCAACTATCTGAGGGATCAGTCCCCTCGGCGCTGGCCTTGGATCACTGCGGTTATTCTGCTCACCGCTGGTGTTATTTTATTCCTGACCGGACCTGTCTGGTTGTCGTGGATGGGCGGCTATCTGGTGCGTACCGACAAACCGGCTCCGGCGGATGTTGTCTTGGTTCTCGCAGGCGATTTCCGGGGAGCGCGCATTCTCGCCGGCGCCGATCTGGTAAAGCAGGGGCTGGCGCCCAAGGCGTTGATCAGCGGGCCGGACGAAGTGTATGGCATGTTTGAATGCGAACCGGCCATCGCGTTTGCGGTCGCGCACGGCTATCCGCAAAGCTACTTCGTTCGCGCCCCCAACCGTGCCCGGTCGACGCGTGAGGAAGTTGCGGCCTTGTTGCCGTATCTGCATCAAATGGGTGTCCATCGCGTGGATCTCGTGACCAGCAACTTTCACACCCGCCGCGCGGGCCAGCTTTTTCGCAACATGGCTCCCGGCCTGGAAACCCACGTGGTGGGCGCGAGCGATCTCGACTTTCAGCCGGACAACTGGTGGCGCACGCGTGAAGGGCGAAAGACGTTTCTCATGGAAGCTTTGAAAACCGTAACCAGTTGGTTTGGGATATGAAGCTGGCTGCCGTCTTCCGGAGCGCCCGTCCTTACTTATGGCGCTACCGCCGCGGTTTGTTCTTAGGAACCGGCGCGCTTATCGTGAAAGACATTCTCGGCGCGCTGGTTCCGCTGATCATCAAGTTTGGCGTCGATTCGCTCACCCGTGGATTCCGGTTGTCCCTAGTCTTTGAGTTCGCCGCCGCTCTGGTCGTGATTTCTTTCTTCAAAGGCATTTTCCAATACTGGATGCGCGTCATCCTGATCGGCATGTCGCGCGATGTTGAGTTCGACCTTCGCAACGATCTGTTTTCGCACCTGGTGAAACTTTCGTCCGATTTCTACGCGCGTTACCGGACCGGCGATATCATGGCGCGCGCCACCAACGATCTCAACGCGGTGCGCATGATGTTCGGGCCGGGCATTATGTACTGGGCCGAGACCATGCTCACCGCGGTGCTGGCCATTGCCGTCATGCTGGTGGTGGATTGGCGATTGACTTTGATCGCTCTTCTTCCGGCTCCGTTGGTCAGCGGTGTCATGATCTATTTCGGCCGCCGCATACACGACCGCTTTGAAGCCATCCAGAAAATGTTTTCCGACATCAGCAGCCGCGTGCAGGAGAATCTTTCCGGAATGCGCGTAGTCCGCGCTTACGCGCAGGAAGCGGCGGAGCTGGGCACGTTTGAAACGCTCAACCAAGATTACATCGAACAGAACCTGAAGCTGGCACGGCTCTCGGCGGTCTTCATGCCGCTGGTGCAAGGGCTGATCGGCTGCACGTTTCTGCTGGTGCTCACAGCGGGCGGATACCAGTTGCTCGAGCACAAGATTTCGTTGGGCAGCTTCGTCATGTTCAACACCTACATGGGCGTGTTGGTTTGGCCGATGATCGCGCTGGGCTGGGTGGTGAATCTGATGCAGCGCGGGACCGCCT
This sequence comes from Bryobacteraceae bacterium, assembly GCA_035314765.1. Classification (GTDB taxonomy): domain Bacteria; phylum Acidobacteriota; class Terriglobia; order Bryobacterales; family Bryobacteraceae; genus DATFZA01. The sequence goes on along the minus strand of DATFZA010000147.1, from coordinate 1,834 downwards.
CCTGGACCCGCATCATGGAGCTGATGCGCGAGAAGCCGAGCCTGACCGGCACGAAAACCCAGCAGTTCATCGGGGAAATCGAGTTTCGCGACGCCGCGGTTGTGTATCCGGCCGGGCCCGCTCTGAATCGCGTCAATTTACAGATTCCAGCCGGCGCAACCATCGCGATTGTGGGGCATACTGGCAGCGGCAAGAGTACGCTCGCGAGCCTGATCCCGCGTCTGCTCGATCCCACCCGCGGCGCGGTGCTTCTGGATGGGACCGATCTGCGCGAGCTGGATCCGGAGTGGGTGCGGCGGCACGTGGGCTTTGTGCCGCAGGAGACGTTCCTGTTCAGTGCGACACTGGGTGAAAATATTGCCTGGGGCGCGACGGATGCCAACCTGGATCGCATTCAGTGGGCGGCGGAAGTGGCTGGACTTGCGCCCGATATCGCGGAATTTCCGGCCGGATACGACACCGTGATCGGCGAGCGCGGCTTGACGCTGTCGGGCGGTCAGAAGCAACGCGTAGCCATCGCGCGCGCCATTGTTCGCGATCCCCGCATACTGATTCTGGATGACGCGCTCTCGAGCGTCGACACCATTACGGAAGAGCGTATTTTGAAAGGTCTCACTGCCGTCATGCACGGACGCACCACCATTCTGATTTCGCATCGCGTTTCGACCGTGCGCAACGCCGATCGCATCTTTGTTCTGGAGCATGGAGAGATCGTGGAAGCAGGGTCGCACGACGACCTGGTCGCCGCTGGCGGATACTATGCCGACCTCTACCAGAAGCAATTGCTCGAAGAGGAATTGGAGGCGGTCTAAATGAGTCCGCGTTGGGCCCGGCTACATGCGGCGCTCGATTTAGGCGCCAAACAGCAGGTCACCCGGCTGGGGCTGCTGTTCACCCTGATGTGCGTCCTGGTTGCGCTAGCGGCCTTCGCTTCGGCCAACAATCTGCTCTTTCTGATTCTGGCGGCGATGCTCGCTACCTTGATGGTCGCCGGGTTCGTTAGCCGCCTGTCCCTGTCGGGGCTGGAACTGGATCTGCTCTTGCCCGATCATGTCTCGGCGCGGCGCAAGTTCGCCGGGCGTCTGTGCATTCGCAATATCAAACGCTGGATGCCCTCGTTTTCCATCCATGTTTCCGGATCCGGCGAAAGCGGTCTCTCTGAAGCCGTCTATTTTCCCGTCATTCCCGGCGGCGCGCGCGTGGAGGAGCCGGTGGAGCTGTTCTTTCTCCGCCGCGGGTCGTACAGCGAAAATACCTTCCGCTTCGCGACGTACTTTCCGTTTGGATTTACCGACCGGCGCATCAGCGTTCTCGTCCGGCGCGGCGTTGTCGTTTATCCATGTCTCGATCCGCAGCCTGGTTTCGAGGCGCTGCTGATCTCGTTGCAAGGCGACATCAATTCTTTTTTCCGCGGTTTGGGAAACGACTTTTATCGCATCCGTCCTTACGAGGCGCTGGAGAGCGCCCGGCACGTCGATTGGAAAGCCACCGCGCATACTGGCGCGCTGCAAGTGCGGGAATTTGCGCGCGAACAGGAACAGGTCGTCGTGTTTTTTCTCGACCTCGACGTCCCGCCCGCGCTGGACGCCTGGTTTGAGCGCGCCATCGAGTGTTGCGCTTTTCTAGCCTGGAACATTCACCAGCGCGGGGCGCGTCTGCGCTTCCGCACGCAGGAAGCCGACCTGCGAATTCCCGAAGAAGCCGACGTGTACAGCATGCTGAAGTATTTGGCTTTGGTGGTTCCCACTCGCGGACGGCCCCTTCCCGCTCCCGGCGATTCAAACGCATTTCACGTCGTCTTCACGCCGAATCCGGAAGTCCTGGCCCAAGCCGG
>DATFZA010000146.1:0-11760 GCA_035314765.1 Bryobacteraceae bacterium | reverse complement strand
TTTCCTTCGCAGCAGAGTGTAAACAATCGGGACGAAGAACAGGGTAGTGGGCGTTGCGAACAACAGACCGCCGATCACCGCCCTTCCCAGAGGCGCGTTCTGTTCGCCACCTTCGCCGAGGGCGAAGGCCATCGGAAGCATCCCGATGATCATGGCCAGAGCCGTCATCGTGACTGGCCGGATTCGTGTGAACCCCGCCGAGAGAGCGGACTCGACGGCAGTTTTTCCCAGGACGCGTTCGTCATTTGCGAACGTGACCAGCAAGATACTGTTCGCGGTCGCAACGCCGATGCCCATGATCGCCCCCATCAGCGCAGGGACGCTCAGCGTAGTGCGGGTCAGGTACAGCATCCACAGCATGCCTGCCATTGCTCCCGGAAGCGCCATCAGGATGATGAAGGGATCCAACCAGGATTGAAAGTTGACGGCCATTACCAGATAGACAAGCACGACCGCAAAGATCATCCCCAGCCCCAGGCGGGTGAACGAGGTCCGCATCGTATCCACTTGGCCGCGCAAATCGATACTCGTCCCGCGCGGCAGTGTCGGACGCACTTTGGCAATGATGCCTTCGATGTCCGCCGCGAGACCTCCTAAATCACGCTGGTCCGGGCTCGCGAAGATGTCGATGACAGGTTGAATATCGTAGTGGCTTTCAATTTCCGGCGAGTTGTTTCTTTTCAACTGGGCAAGATTGTCAAGCAACTGCTTGGTCCCGCCTGAGGGTGGCGTGATCGGCGTGCGCCGCATGGCGTCAAAGGTGTCGATCTTGTATTGCGGAGTCTGCGCCGCGACCTGGTAGTTCACGCCGTTCTGCGGATCCAGCCATTGATTCGGCGCCACTTGGCCGCTGGCCGATAGCGAAATAAGCAGGCTGCTCGCGACGTCTCTCTGAGTCAGCCCGGCTTCGTTCGCCAGTATCCGGTCGACGTTCACGTCCACTGTCGGGTAATCCAGCCGCTGCCGGATAAAGACGTCGACGGCTCCGGGCAGGCCAGCTATTTCGTTTTGTAGTTTTCTTGCGACTTGCGCGTTCTGATCGAGGTTATTACCCGTCACCTGGACGTCCACGGGAGCCGGTAAGCCGAAGTTGAGAATCTCACTGGTGATGTCGGCGGCTTGGAAAAAGAAGTTCTCGGCCGGAAACTTTGCCGCCAGGGTGTTTCGAAGCTTTCTCGTGTACTCGAGCGTCGGGTGATGATCCGTCTTCAGTGAAATCAGAATGTCGCCGTCACCGTTGCCGTTTGTGACGGTGTCGCTGAAGGCCAGGTTCAGGCCGGAATTCGGCAGTCCGATATTGTCGAGAATGGAATCGAGTTCCTGAGCTGGAATCACCCGTCCAATCTCGCTTTCAATGGCAGCGAAAACTGCCGCGGCCTCTTCGATGCGAGTGCCGGTGGGGCAGCGCACGTGCAGCCGCATCTGTCCGGCATCGACGTAGGGAAAGAAATTCTGGCCGACCAACGCAATCAGTCCGGTCGACGCCAGCGCGAAAGCCAGGAACGCTCCACCCGTAACGGCGCGGTGCGCGAGCACCCACTCCAGCAGGCGGTGATAGCCTTCGCGGAATTTCTCGAATTTTCTATCGAATGCCTGATGGACGCGCCATATAACGCCCGCTGACCGCGATGCCGGGGTGTCCGCCCCCTCGCCCTCCTGATAGAGCGCCATCTCCGATTGCAGCATATAGTGGACCAGCGTTGGCACCACCGTGCGGGTCAGCAGATAAGACGTTAGCATCGCGAACGCCACGCCCATCGCCAGCGGCGTGAACAGGTACTTCGCCGCGCCGGACAGCATGAGTACCGGAACAAAGACGATGCAGATGCACAAGGTGGAAACAAAAGCGGGCACGGCGATTTCTTGCGCGCCATCCAAGATCGCGCGAACCAATGTCTTGCCTTTGATCCCCATGTTGCGATGGACGTTTTCGATCTCGACCGTCGCGTCGTCCACCAGAATTCCTACAGCGAGCGCCAAACCGCCCAGGGTCATCACGTTGATCGTTTCGCCGAGAAGCCCCAGGACAGTGAGGGAAGTGAGAATTGAAAGCGGGATTGAAATGCAGACGATCAGCGTGCTGCGCCAACTGCCCAGGAACAGCAGAATCATCAGCGCGGTCAGCAGCGCGGCGATGCTTGCCTCACGCACCACGCCTTGAACCGACGCACGCACAAACAACGACTGGTCGAAGAGTTGGGTGATATTCAATGACGCTGGAAGAGATGCCTGTATTCTCGGGAGGAGGTCCTTGACGCCCTGCACCACGGCCAACGTCGAGGCGCCACCATGCCGCAAGATGGTCAGCAGCGATGCGAGCCTGCCATTGATGCGAACAATGTTCGTCTGCACCTGATATCCGTCCCTGACTTGAGCGACATCGCGCATATACACCGGCGCCCCGTTCACCGTCTTGATGGGAATGTCATTCATCGCCGATATCAGTTCAGGGCTGCTGTTGAGCCGAATCAGATATTCGCGCGTGCCGACCTTCACGGTACCGGTCGGAAGAATGAGGTTTTGAAGATTCAACGCGTTCGAAACGTCGGTGGCTGACAGTCCCTTTCCGTACAGCGCATCCGGATCCAGGTCAACCATAACTGTGCGGACTTTTCCGCCGTAGGGCAGGGGCACGGAGATACCCGGTATCGTTGCGAGGCGCGTGCGAACGAAATTCTGGCCGTAGTCGTAAAGTTGCTGTTCAGTAAGCGTGCCGCTGCTAAGACCCAATTGAAGTATCGGAACGCTTGAGGCGTCGGTCTGCACGATCAACGGCGGGAAGATGCCGGGCGGCATGGTCCGAAGCAGGGTTTGGGAAACCGCCGTTACTTGCGCGACCGCCAGATCTACGTTGGTCCCGGGTTGCATGTAGACGCGTATCAGCCCGACTCCGTTGTACGCGGTCGCCTCGATCCGCTCGATGTCGTTCACGGTGGTGGTCATCGCGCGCTCGGAAACGAAGAGGACACGTCGCGCCATGTCGTCCGGGCTCATACCGCTGTAACTCCAGATCACGCCGACCATCGGAATATTGATGTATGGAAAAATGTCGGTCGGCGTGGTGACGATCGACAGCCCTCCCATGATGCCGATGAGAATGGCCATCACGATGAACGTATACGGGCGGCGGAGCGCGAGCCGGACGATCCACATTACGAGCAGGCCTTGCACTCTGACAACCAATCAACTTATCGAGAAGAAACTCAATTGAACCAATAACTGAGAAGACCCGAGGGTCTACGATTCTCTCTGTGAGTGCCTTTGAGCGGACATTGGTGTCGGCACAGCGTCATCTCAAGGTCGATCGGGCTGCGCCATATTGATTCGGAGTGCTAATTTTCTACCGATTTCCTGACGGCGTTGCGCAGAATGGCTTTCAAAATGCTGTCAGTCACGTCCAAGGAAATAGGATGCTCAAGATCACAAACAGGACTATCGTTATTAACATCGTTATTAACGAAGACAGGCTCCGCTTGAACTGGGATCAGGCGCGCGACCGGTTACGCGGGAAGTCATCGATCGAAGCAACCTGATTTTCATTGACGACGGTCGCGAGAGATTACTTGGGGAGCTACAGGGCCGAGCTTCGGCCACCTCCCGTTCAATTTCGGCATCAAAAAGGAAGTATGCGTACTTTCGACAGTCTCACCGAAAAGGAGATCCTGGCTCTTGCTATTTCTCTCGAAGAAGAAGACGAAAGGGTCTATGCGGATTTCGCCGAGGGTCTCCACCAGGACTTTCCAGCGTCAGCAGCGGTGTTCGATGGCATGCGCGAGGAGGAATCCACACACCGCCGCCGCCTTATCAACACTTTCCGCGAGAAGTTCGGAGAGCACATACCGCTCCTGCGCCGTCAGGACGTACGAGGTTTCGTCAGAAGAAAGCCGATCTGGCTGGTACGGCCCCTTGGCCTTGAGGCCGTTCGGAGTCAGGCTAGCGCCATGGAGGTGGAGACTCGAAACTTCTATGAACGGGCGGCCGCGCGAGCCCAGGACGTCCACATCCGGCAGTTGCTCGACGACCTCGCTCAAGAGGAGCGATCCCATGAGAGCCGCGCGGAAGCCCTCGAGAAGGAGAAGCTGGGCCCTGATGTCAAGAGCCGGGAAGACGAGGCGGAACGCCGCCTGTTCCTGTTGCGAATTGTCCAGCCTGGATTAGCAGGCCTCATGGATGGGTCCGTGTCCACCCTCGCGCCAGTATTCGCCGCGGCTTTCGCCACTCACAGTAGTTGGGACGCATTCGTGGTAGGGCTCGCAGCATCCATCGGAGCGGGCATAAGCATGGGTTTTGCGGAAGCGCTATCGGACGACGGCAGCCTCACCGGACGCGGCCTACCTTGGATGCGCGGGCTCATTTGCGGGCTCATGACCGCGCTCGGCGGAATCGGGCACACGTTGCCCTTCCTGATTGGCGATTTCCGGCTAGCCATGACTGCCGCTGTGTTGGTGGTCATCGTTGAACTGGGCGTCATCTCCTGGGTCCGCCACCGCTACATGGAGACGCCGGCACTCTCGGCGGTGCTGCAGGTCGGATTGGGAGGCGTTCTTGTGTTCTTCACCGGTATCCTGATCGGCAGTTCCTAGCCGAGCCTCTGGAGCGCCATGACCTCAGATTGGATCTTTCCAGGAAGGGAGCAGATCGATGACGACAAGTTCGATCGCTCTCGATCGCCGGCGTGCCTCCACGGCAGGTTTGGGGGGCGCCATCGGCACGGCGCCCGCTGAGATATCCGCCTTAATTGTTCACGGTGCTGATGCCCGTCACTGACACCGTGTCCAGAGCGCCGTTGCTTTCGGTGAGCGTCAACGTACTGGTAAAGGCGCCATACGCCACTGGCTGGAACGTCACCGTGATCGTGCAGGTCGCGCCCGCCGCCAGGTTCGCGGGGCAATTGTTCCTTTGAGTGAGGGACGGATCGCCGCCCAGGGCAATCGCCGTTATGCCAGCGGAAGCGGCGCTGGTGTTGGTGACTGTGACGGCTTGCCTGGGGTTGTCGCCGATCGTATAACCATTGTTGAAAGTCACAGGCGACGGGGACAAATTGAACACCCCAGTCACGGACGAACTGGAACCGATTCCGGTAAGTGAGACGGTTTGCGCGCCAGTTGAAAGATTGATGGAAAGCGAACCCGTGCGGGTACCCGCAGCGGCCGGCATGAAGGTGACCGAGACGGTGCAATTACCGCCGACGGCGATGGAAGACCCGCACGTGGCTGTGTCCGTATAATCCCCCGTGGTCCCGACGGTCGTTACCCCGATGGCCGCCGCGCTGGCGTTGGTGACCGTCACCGTTTGACTGGTGCTGGTGGATCCGACCGCTATGACGCCAAAGTTCAACGCACTGGCGGACAGCGTGACGGCTGCGCTGCCGGTCCCGCTTAGACTCACTTTCTGCGGGCTGTTCGAGGCATTGTCGGTGAAGGTCAGCGTGCCGCTGGCGGCGCCCGTCACTGTGGGACTAAACGTGACCCCGACGGCGCAGTTTGCTCCAGCGGCGAGGCTCGTCCCGCAAGTGTTGCTGGAGATCGCGAAGGGCCCGCTGATTCCGGCGCTGGAAATCGTGAGGGTTGTACTTTGGCGATTGGTGAATGTAACGGTCACCGCCGCACCGGTGTTGCCGACAGCCACCGTTCCCAAATTCAACGAGCTGGCGGATAGAGTGACCGGCGAACTCGAACTACTGCCGGTACCGCCGAGGCTGACGGCCTGCGGGCTGTTGCCGGCGCTGTCCGTGAAGGTCAGCGTGCCTGTGGCGGAGCCGGTCGCCGTGGGTGTGAACGTCACCCCAACGCTACAGCCGGCCCCAGCGGCGACACTCGTCCCGCAGGTATTGCTGGCGAAGCCGAAGGGTCCGCTGACGACGATGCTGGAAAACGCCAGGGATCCGCTTTGGCGATTGGTCAGTGTAAGGGACTTGGCCGAACTGGTGGAGCCGACCGCCGTTGTGCTGAAACTCAAGGATGTGGCGGACAGCGTGACGGGCGCGCTCCCAGTTCCGCTGAGGCTCACCGCTTGCGGGCTGTTGATCGCGCTATCGGCGAAGGTCAGTGTTCCGGTGGCCGCGCCCAGCGCAGCCGGCGTGAAGGTCACGCCCACGGTGCAGGTTGCGCCCGGGGCGATACCCGTTCCGCACGTATTGCTCGAGATGGCGAACGGCCCGCCGGCCGGGACGGAGATGCTGGCAAACGTGAGCACGGTGCTCAGACGGTTGGTCACCGTTACGGTTTTCGCGCCGCTCGTGTTGCCCAGCGCGAGCGTTCCGAAACTCAAACTGGTCGCAGAGAAAGTCACCGGCGCGCTGCCGGTGCCCGTCACATTGACCGTCTGCATACCGGCGTTATCGGCAATCGTCAGGACTCCCGAAGCGGAGCCCACCACGGCCGGCGAGAAGACTACGGCGATGGTGCACGATGCCGCAGAAGCGATGCTCCCGCTGCAATTATTAGTCTGGGTGAACGGCCCTGTGAGCGCAACGTTGGTGACCTGCACCGGCCCAGTCCCGGAGCTTTGCACGGTGACGTTACTCGCCTTGCTGGAGGTCCCGATCACCTGCGAAGAGAAGGAGATCGACGCCGGCGTGATGGTCGCCGCCGGCGCCGTGCCCGCGCCGTTCAGCACGAGCGTCTGCAGGGGCCCCAGGTTATAGGAATCGTCGCTCACGCCGATCGTGCCGGAGGCGGCGCCAGGCGCTGGCGGTGTGAACGTCACCGATACCGCGCAGCTCGCCGCGGGAAGCAACACCGCCGGACAGTTGTTCGTTTCTGAGAACGGGCCCGTCGCCGAAAGCGTCAGCCAGTTGATGTTGCTGCCGCCGAAGTTGGTCACGGTGATAGTCTGCGGGGCGCTGGGCGAGCCAATGTTCTGCGAAAACGTCAGTGTCGAAGGCGTGAAGCTGATGGCCGAAGGACGCGGACTGGGCAACGATAGAGGCGCCACCCCGTAAACGCTCACATAGACCCCTTGCACCAGGCCGCTGATATTGGAGGTCAGAACTGTGGCCTCGCTGTCGACGATCTGCGCGTTGTATCCGTTGCCCAACACAACCATGCCGCTTGAATCGATGGCGATGGTGTGCGGCGCGAACGTGCCCAGGCTGATCGAGGTCCAGTTGGCCCCAGTCATATCGTCGAGGCGAATGACGTTGGCGCCGTCGGCCACATAAATCTTGCCGGCCTGATCGGTCACTACGCCGATGGGTCCGCCAAACAGATAAATGTAAGGACCGACGGGCTGGGACTGGCCCAAAGTGGTCCAGTTGGTGAAGTTCAGATCGTCAAAGCGGGCAATCCAGCGGTTCCCGGCGTCCGCGAAGTAAATCCGGCCCTGCGCGTCAAACCCAGGGGCCGAGGATAGCGCTCCGAACTGTCCCACGCCGGAACCCCCGCTGCCCACCGTGGTCCAATTGGTTCCGTTCATGTCGTCCATGCGGATCAAGCGGCCGTTGCCATTGTCTAACACCCAGATGTGCCCCGTTGGATCGATGCTGATGCTCTGCGGACTCGCGAACTGTCCTACGCCGGCGCCGTAGCCGCCGAAACTCGTCCAATTGGTCCCGTTCATATCGTCGATCCGAACGATCCGGTCATTGTAGGTGTCCGTAATGTAGATCCGGCCGGCCGAATCCAGCGCAATTCCCGACGGGCCGTAAAATTGGCCAACGCCCGTGCCTTGTGTACCGTAGGCGATCGCGTTGGCGCCACTCAGATCGTCGGAGCGCAGAATCCGGGCGTTGCCATCGGTGAAGTAAAACGGCGTGTACGAGGAGTTGTAGCCTGTATTTCCACCGGCCACTACGCCATTCGTTCCATACACCTGATACGTGGAGCCGTCGATCGCCTGCGTGTATCCGTTCGCCGTTAACGTGCCGCTAAACGCTCCCGTAAACGTGTAACTGCACGTCACGTGACCGCCCTTGCCGCCGCCGGAGCAACCTTCCACCGTCGAACTGGTAGTGAACGTCGCGTTGACCACCGTCCTGCCATCGGCTGTCAGGAACATCAAGGTGTTGCCGGAGATTGTCAGCGTCCCCGGAGGGTTTGCCACCGGACTGCCTCCTGCGAGCGAACCGCCTGAATTGAGGAAGCCTCCCTGGTCGGCGTATGCCAGCGGCATGATCACCGCGAAGCACGCGACAATCAACGTCTTGTTCATCATGATTGGTCAACTCACTCCCATTCTTCGACCGGTCATAAGAGTGCGAGACGGTGAGGAAAAATATACTACCGGCAAGTTTTAGTTCGTGTTAGCCCCCGGAGGCCCGATCCGCTGTTCCAGACGGACGACCTATATCCGTTACCGAAACCCCGTACAGAAACGCTTTCAAGGGCGCCTGCTTCATGGGTATCACGTTAGATCACCTCTGGCGGAAAAGCGTCCCAAAGATCTACGGCGCCTGGCAGAACGGAGATTTGAGCCGGCCGGCTACTCTCCGTGCGGGCACGGCGCGATGCGGCGATCAACATGTTGGGCGTCCGGCCTAAATAATCCTTTAGGTCCGAATCCAATTTGGTCCGAATCGAATTTAGATGTGCCATGATCAAACAACAGAAGCGTTTATGCGCCTCTGTTCTGCGCATCTAGGATACCCGCGGGGGAGCCATCACCAGTGAAGGTCCTCTCTCAGATTCGACCCTACGGTCTGGCGGCGATCTCTTGCGGCCTCGCGCTGGCAGTGGCGTGGCCGCTGGACGCCCCGGTCTCCTGTTTTTTCCTCGCGGTCATGGTCAGCGGTCTGTACGGGGGCAAGGGGCCGGGCCTGTTCGCCGTGGGGCTATCCGCTCTGGCCTTTGACTACTTCTTTCTTCCGCCTCGATTCCAAATCGACCTCGATACAGCATCCTTTCTGCGTTTCGGACCCTTCTTCGGAGCGAACCTGCTCGTCGTAGGGTTGATTGAGGCTAAGCGGCGCACCGAGAAGGCTCGCCGGCAAATCGCAGCGCAGGTCCAAAGGAGCGAGGCATACTTGGCGGAGGCGCAGAAGTTGAGCCGAAGCGGTAGTTGGGCCTCCACCGCCGACAGCATGCAGACAACCTACTGGTCGGCGGAGATGTTCCGCATCATGGGCCTTCCCCCCTCGGACAATTCCCCTTCCTTGGAGCAGTTGGCTGCCTTGTTTCCGCCGGAGGCGTGGGGGTGTCTGACGGAAATGTTCGAAGCTGCGCGGCTGAAGAAAACGACCTTCGACGGCGACTTTCCTTTGATCTCACAAGACGGAACCGACCGGACGCTCCGCATAGTAGGACATCCTGTGCTCGGCGCGTCGGGCGAGATCCTCGAATTTGTGGGAACCGCGATCGACATCACCGAGCAACGCCAGGCGAGAGCGGCCTTGGAGCGTGCCTTCGACGAAATCAAAAAATCCGAAGATCGCCTCCGGCTGATCATCGATACCATTCCCACACTCGCGTGGTCTGCTGGTGCGCGCGGCTTGGCCGAATTCTTCAACCGGCGTTGGCTGGATTATACGGGCCTCTCTTCCGGGCAAGCGGTCGATGGGGGCTGGAAGGCGGTGATTCATCCCTCTGACGTGGATCGCCTGGTAGGCCATTGGAAGTCCCTTGTCGCTTCCGGCGAGCCGGGCGAGATGGAAGCCCGCATGCGCCGCTTTGACGGCGAGTATCGTTGGTTCCTATTCCGCGGGTGTCCCTTGCGCGATGATTCGGGAAGGATCGTCAAATGGTGCGGCATCAATACGGACATTGAAGACCGGAGGCGCGCGGAGGAGGCGCTGCGCGAGCGTGAGCGCGACCTGAGCATGATTATCGAGGCGATACCTGCTCTGGTTTGGTGCGCTTCCGCCGATGGTGAACTCACCTATGTGAACCAGCGCATTCTGGACTACGCCGGCGCAAACCTTGACGCCTTGGCCAGGGCCGGCTGGGTCGGGTTTCTCCACCCCGACGATGTGGAGCCGACGGTCCGGTCCTGGTTGCATTCCCTCGAAACCGGCCAGCCGCACGAAGTCCAATACCGGTTTCGCCGGTTTGATGGCGTGTACCGCTGGTTCCATGTTCTTGGCCAACCGGCGCGCGATACGGAGGGGCACCGGACTCGCTGGTACGGCTTGCTGATCGATATCGACGATCGGAAGAATATGGAAGAGGCTCTGCGCAACACCCAGGCGCGGCTCTCGAGAGCCGCGCAGACCGCCACCGTAGGAGAGTTCGCCGCCGCCATCGCGCATGAAATCAACCAGCCTCTTGCCGCCGTTGTCGCCAACGGGCACGCCTGTCTGCGCTGGCTGTCAGCCCAGCCTCCCAACCTGGCCAAGGCGCACGAGGCCGCCGAACGGATTGTTCGCGACGGCAAGGATGCGGGCGAGGTCATCCGGCGCATCCGGGCGCTGTTCAAGCGGGCCTCTCTCGAAGCCACGGCGCTCGACATGAACGACATCATAGGGGAAGTGCTTCGCCTGACTCGAAGCGAGCTTGTTCGCAGAAGCGTGATTGTGGAAACCGAGTTGGAACCAGGCCTGCCGTCGATCACCGGCGATCGCGTCCAATTGCAGCAACTTCTGTTCAACCTACTGGTCAATGGAATTGACGCTATGGACGGAGTCGCCGACCGGCCCAAGAAACTCTTCATCCGCTCCAAGCAGCAGGCTGGTGAGGGCGTGCTGGTTGAGGTAAGCGACTGCGGCCCAGGTCTCGCCGAACCGGACAAAGCCTTTGAAGCGTTTTTTACCACCAAACAAAACGGCTTGGGTATGGGTTTAGCGATCTGCCGCTCCATTGTTGAGGCGCATCGCGGCCGCTTGTGGACCGAATCCGCCAACGGCGCGGGCGCGACCTTCTGCTTCACACTTCCGAAACATGCGAGCACGGACCGGTGACCCCCGGCAACGTGACCCCCGACAACCCCATCGTCTTCTTGGTCGATGACGACCCACGCGTTCGCGAAGCCCTGTGCAGCCTGATCTCCTCGGTGGGATTTCGCGTGGCTGCATTTGGCTCGGCTGCGGAATTTCTGGGTTTCGAGAAACCCGACGCTCCTTCCTGCCTGGTCCTGGATCTGCAACTTCCCGATGTCAACGGTCTCGAACTCCAGCGTGAATTAGCAGGCAGGGAGGCGCCGCCGATCGTTTTCATCACCGGCCATGGTGACATCCCTTCTTCGGTGCGGGCGATGAAGGCGGGGGCGATCGAGTTTCTATCGAAACCCTTCGGCGAACGGGAATTATTGCAAGCGATCGACGCCGCCCTGGCTGTGGATCGAACCGCCCGGCAGAAGAGATCGGAATTGGCCGAACTGCGGAAAAGTTATTCTCTGCTGACGCCTCGCGAACGCGAAGTGCTTCCGTTCGTAGTCGCGGGCTTTGCGAACAAAGAGACTGCCGCCGAGCTTGGCACCAGCGAGATCACGATCGGAGTCCATCGGGGCCAGATTATGCGCAAGATGAGCGCGCGATCGCTGGCGGAGCTGGTAAGGATGGCGGACAAACTCAGCATCGCTCCTTCCATTAGACCCTCCTGAATAAACATATAATAGTCAGCCCCCCGCATTTCCCTTTACTATCGAAGCGTAGATGGAGATGCACTGCAGATGGCCGGGTTCGCAAAACATTTCGTGGTAGCTGTAGACGACGATTTCCGGGTTCGGGAGTCCATTGAGAGTCTGGTCGAATCCGCCGGATATGCGCCTTTGATCTTCTCGTCCGCGGAGGAATTCCTACAGTCGGGAACGCTCGTGGGGGCGATGTGTCTGATCACCGACGTCCGGATGCCAGGCATTAACGGAATCGAATTGCAGCGCCGTATCCGG
>DATFZA010000145.1:0-10332 GCA_035314765.1 Bryobacteraceae bacterium | reverse complement strand
GGAAGAGTTGGACCGCGTGGTCGACCTTAATCTCAAAGCAACTTTTCGCGTCACGCAAGCCGCCGCAAGAATCATGAATCCCGGCGGAAGCATCATCTTGACTTCCTCCATTCGGTCCGTGACGGTCGAGCCCGGCCAGGGCATTTACGCCGCGACCAAAGCTGCGCTGGTGCAACTCGCCCGCGGGTTCGCGGTCGAACTCGCCGGTCGCAATATCCGCGTCAACGCGATCGCGCCAGGGGTGGTCGACACTCCGCTGACCGCGCCGATCAAGAACCATCCCGAGTGGTACGCCGCCTATGCGAATCGTTCCGCTCTGAAGCGCTGGGGCAAGCCCGAAGAGATTGCCTGGCCCATCGTGTTTCTCGCGTCTGACGCCAGCAGCTTTATAACCGGAACCGTGCTCTTCGTCGATGGAGGGTGGACAGCCATTGATGGCCGCTTTGAACCACCGCTTTGATCGAGTACTCAGGGACCAAGTTCTCCAGGCGGTGGATGCGCTGCGCGAGGAGATGGTCGCCTTTCTCCAGGGTCTCATTCGCATTCCAACGATCAATCCTCCGGGCGACGAGTATCGCGCCGCCGCGGAGTTCATTGGCCGCCAACTACGGCAGTTCGAGTACGATGTTGAATACATCGCCGCCGACGGCCGGCCCGAGCACACTCCGCGTCACCCGCGCATAAATGTCATTGGCCGGTTTCAAGATGGCGCAGCTGCGCGGCCCGTCCTGCACTTCAACGGGCACTTCGATGTGGTTGCGCCCGGCGCCGCCTGGACCGTTGATCCTTTCGCCGGCCTCATCCAAGACGGCAAACTTTATGGCCGCGGCGCCGCCGACCAGAAAGCGGGAATCGCGGCTTCCATATTTGCGGTGGAAGCCATCCGTCGCAGCGGAGTGAAGCTGCGCGGCACCGTGGAACAAAGCGGAACGGTGGACGAGGAAAGCGGCGGTTTTGCCGGCGTCGCGTACCTGGCCGAGCATGGATACCTGCAGGCCGATAAGACCGATTTCGTTATCATCACTGAACCAACCTATGTCGATCGCATCTGCATCGGGCATCGCGGTGTGTACTGGTTCAAAGTCATTCAACACGGCCGGATCGCCCATGGCAGCATGCCGCATCTGGGGATCAATGCCGCCGATACTCTCGGTGAGCTGATCTACGCCATCAATCATTCGCTGAAGCCGCTCTTAGCCCAGCGAGAAACCGAAATGCCGGTCGAGCCTGCCGCGTCGCGCTTCGCCAGCATCAATATCAATTCCGTCTTTGGCGGCCAGCCCGAAGACGGCACGCATACGCCGTGCGTGATCGATCGCGCCGGAGCGATTTTCGACCGGCGCTTTCTCCCGGAAGAATCGTTTGACCAGGTGCGCTCCGAGATCTGCGATCTGCTCGAATCGCTGCGCCAACTGAATCCGGATTCTCGGTATGACCTCGAGGACCTGATGGTTGTGCACCCCACGCAAACCGATCCCGCAAGCAAGTTGATCGCCGCTGTGTCCGACAGCATCGAAACGATCCTCGGCTCAAAACCTCCGCTGACGGCGAGTCCCGGAACCTACGATCACAAACACGTCTCGCGCCTGGCCCACATCCGCGACTGTATTGCGTACGGACCCGGCATTGTCGATCTCGCGCACCAGCCGGACGAATACGTCGTCCTCGAAGACTTGGTCCGTGCGGCCAAGGTGATGGCGCTAACCACCGTGCGCCTGCTGGCATGAGTCGAGTGAGCCTGTGGGGCAGGTTGTCAACCTGCGGCGGGTGTCAACCCGCCTGCGGAAGCCCAAGAGGGGCGCGGATGGGGACACAGCGGGCTCGAGTCCGAGCTCCCTCAATCAAATTTGTCGTAGCTGTGTCCCCCGGGGCGCTTGACTTGGCAAGATGGCATGTTTTCGCCTCTGCAGAGGCCAAAAAACGCAACGCCAGCGACGACCGACGACCGGCATGGCGAGGCAGACTAGCCCCGAACGTAAGTGAGGGGACTTGCCCTCAAGCGGAATAGCGACTCAAGGCTCATTCCCCGCACCCGCGGCCCCCTTCAAATCCAGCGCCGCGCGCAACGCCTGCACCGCGCTCGCGAAATCGGAAGGCGAATGAATCCGGAACGTCTTGCCCGACATCGCGCGGATAGCGTGATACACCACGTCGGGAAAATCTGCGTTTCGATACCAATAAGGCTTGTACTCGAAGTAAAAGAACTGCGGTCCGGGCCCCGGCGGACGGGCGGTCAACAGCATCGGTTTGCCGGTCTGCCGCGCGGTCGGGCCGAGAAAGATCACGGCATCGGCGGGCTCGGGAGACCGGATCTCATCGCCGATCAGCTTGTTCAAGAACTCGATATGCCCGTCCCCGCGCTGCAGCGTCTGGTAGGACACGGTTCCCAATTGCTGCTTTTCCAGCGCCTCGAGAAGATTGTCCCAGCCGTCTTCTTCAAAAGAGGAGTCGCGGAAGATCTCTTTCTGCTGATCCAGATTGAACGCCACTACCTTCAATTGCGCCCCCGGCACCTGTGCCCGCAACGATGCCAGCGATCCGAGCAATATTTCCTGATCGGACATGCGCATGGACATCACCCGCCGCGACAGCGGAATGGCATGCAGAAAAACCGAAACGCGCAACGGACGGCCCGCTACTTCGGATCGATTGCTCTTCCAGGTTTCAAAGGTAAACGGCGCCACCGTGCCCGGCGCCAGCGCCATCGGGACATGGCGCTCCGCCCCAGACCGTTTGGTTTCGACATTCCAGCGCTTGCGGCAACTCCGGCCGCGTTGGTCCGTAACCGCCAGGTCAACGGAATACTTGCCGTCGCCGAGATAATAGCCCCCTGCCAGTTGAAACTCCGCGCGGTTCTTCTTTGGCACTTCCGGCAGGTCCACGGCCTGCTCGAGGAACACGGGATTGCCGGCCGGCGCCGTGGGAGCGACGCGTACAAACACCTGGAAAGAGTTGCCAGCGCCCTCATAGTGCTTCAACGGCACCTCGATATCGAAGCCGCCTTGAAACCGGAAATCGTAATTCAGGCGGGACGCCGTCGGCCGGATGTCGCAGGCCATTCCGCGGCCGCTGGGCCTAGCGTCGATCACCGCCATAGCTTCCGGCACGCGTTCCGGATCGAGTGGCATCTGCCCCGGCGACCTGCCGGGCAAGCTCAAAATCACCGCAACTGCTCCGAGAAATCGTCTCATACCGAGCCGGGATCCCTCTTAGCTTACGCTAAGTGGAGCCGATTGAAGCAACGATTTGCCATCGGGAGCCCGCGCTCATCATAACGTTCGCCCGCAACAGTACTAGGCTAGGAGGAATGGCGCCGCGAAAAATCGCCACGTGGGGCGAGCGCCTCAAGGCGAACGCCCTCGTTCGCGCCGGACCCCCTGGTCCGGCACGACAGAAACTAGACCGGCGGCTCGTCGGCCGCGATCCAACGAGGAGGATCCCCCACATTAGACTGGCAGATGGCGCTAGAACGTCAGCCGCAATGCGAATTCAATCTGGCGTTCGCTGGCCTGCACCGTGCTGTTAATCACGCCGAAATTGCCATCGCCGAGATTGGAGTCCGGGTTATTGAAGCGCGGATGGTTGGCGATGTTGTAAAACTCCGACCGGAATTGCAGCTTGATCCGCTCGTAGAGGGTGAAATCCTTGAAGACCGATATATCGCCATCGATAATTCTCGGACCCCTCAGGATGTTCCGGCCCGCCGTTCCGGGAGCGATATAAACTCCCGAACTGTTCTGGGCTGGCGCCGCAAAAGAGCTGGTCGTGAAGTATTCTCCCGTGTTGCCGAGGATTTGAACTGGAGCAATCAGGTTGGCGCGCTCCGGGCTGCCGGAAAAGACCGAGAATGGCAGACCGCTGGAGGCGGTGAAAATGCCGTTCAGTTGCCAGCCGCCCAAAACCACATCGACGGGGCGCGACCACCCGCTTCCATACTTCTTCCCTTTGCCAAACGGCAACTGGTACAAGCTGCTGGCGACGAAAACCTGCTTCTGATTGAAGTCGGAAACCGCCCGCTCCAGAAAGCGGGCGAAGGTGTCTTGCGGCAGAGCGGCGTCGAAGGCGCCTGGGCTGTCGTCGATGGACTTGCTAAACGTGTAGGAGGCGCGGAATTCAAAGCCGTTCTTGAGGCGGCGCTCGAACTGCGCCTGCAGAGAGTTATAGCTGGAGTCACCGATATTCGCCTGCACCGTCACACTGCCAAGGTTCGGATAAATCTTCAGCCCGGCGGTATTGAAGAGGATCTGGTTTTGGTTGAAATATGTGGTCAGGTGCCGGCCTTGCGTTCCCACGTAGGCGATCTGGAACACGGAGTTTCCAGGCAACTGTTGCTGGATCTGCATGTTGTATTCCATCACCTGCGGCGTCCGGTTGTTGAACAACGCCGCTACCACGCTGATGTTCTGCGGATTGGTATAGCTGAAGTTCGCGGGCACTCCGGCTGGAGGCAGTGGGCCCGTTGCCGCCGTCGGGTCGTTGTTGTTCAACGCTCCTTGGCCGGTTAGCGTGATGCGGTAGCCGTTGGTGTAATTAAACTGCTGGTTGCCGCTGTACGGCTGGTTCTGCGCCAATTGATTGCTGATGCCGCCGCGGTCAATGAAATAGAAGATTCCGTATCCACCGCGAACGATGGTTGAGCCTTTCCCCGTGGCATCCCAGGCAAAGCCCAGGCGCGGAGTAAAGTTCAGATAGTTGTTCTTCACCAGTGCTGGCCCGACTCCCAATGAAGAAGCGTTGTTGTTGTTCACCAGTGCTGCCCCGACTCCAATTGAAGAAGCGCTTTGGGGTGTGATCAACTGTCCGGTCGCCAGGTCGAAGTTCGTCTGGCGGCCGAATTGCTCCGACGGCCACGTGAGAATGTCATATCGCAGGCCAATGTTCAACGTGAATCGCCGGCTGACGCGCCAGTCGTCCTGGACGTAGATTCCATCTTCCCAGGAGCGTGTTCCGAAATATCCGGTTTGTGCTCCGATCTGGTAATTGTCGACAAAACCGGCGAGAATATCCGCCGTCTCGTAACCGGTGGAACCCGCGGCGCAGCCATCCCCAGCGCCTCCGAGTGCCGGATTGCCGCCGTTGCCGCAAAGAAAGAAATATCCCTTGCCGGCGATCGGACGGAACAGGTTTACTTGCCGGTAGATCACATTGAACCCGGACTTGACCGTATGGTTGCCCTTGCTCCACGTCACGCTATCCGCGAGCTGATAGGTGTTCTGCGGAACCGCATAGAGGCCGTAATCGCCGGTGTATTCCAGTTCCCCGTTGTACCCACCGATTAATGCGCCGCCGCCCAGTAGCGGGCTGGTATTGGCATTGGGAATGCCTAACATTGCCGACACCGCGACGTTGCCGAAGGGAGGGTTGTAGCCAAAGTACTCCCGCTGCCATGCGGCGCGAAACTCATTGATCACGGTAGCGGAAAACGTATGGGTCTCCCCCAGCACAAAGCCGCGCGGCTGATTGAAGTTCGAGCCGGAACCGAAGCCCGCCGGCAGGTTCGGAGGCAGCCGAGTGGAAGTCACCGAGGAATCGTCCCCGTAGCTGAACCGGCCAAACACCAGATCCCTGTCCGAAAAGACATAGTCGACTCGCGTATCGAAGTCGTCAAAATTCTGCGTCTGGCTCCGGGCGATAATGAAGTTCTGCTCGACGCCTGGCAGATTCGGCATCGGATAAGCGTTCAGGTAAGCCAGGCCCGCTTTGTTCAGCAGGTTGGATGGAATCACGTTGTTTGGAAAAGGCTGGCCCGTGAGCACGTTGTGAATCACGATGGGTATGGACAGGCCGGATACAGCCGGATTCAATAGCTCCGAGAAGTTGCCCATGCGCATCAGCGCCGTTGGCACCGAGGCGTGATCCACGCTGACCGGCGTAAACTGGCGCAATCCCTGGTAGTCGCCAAACACGAACAGCTTGTTCTTGAGGATCGGGAAACCCAAAGTTCCGCCGAATTGGTGGCGGCGAAATTCGGGTCTGGTCGGATCGAAGGTAGGACGCGCGTCCAACTGTGAGTTGCGAAGAAACCAGAAGGCGCTGCCATGAATCTCGTTGGTTCCGGATTTGATCACGGTATTGACGATGGCGCCGCCGGCGCGGCCGAATTCGGCCGGAGAAATGCTGGTCTGCACGGTGAATTCCTGTATCGCTTCGGCGGGCGGGAAGAAAACGATCGCGTTCACCAGAGACTCGTTATTGTCTGCGCCGTCCAGGATGAAGTTGTTAGCCTGGGGACGGAGACCGTTGACGACGAGAGCGGAGCCGCCGGAATCGCCGAAGCGGAAAGTCTCGGCATTTCCCTGGGTACCAGTCTGAATTCCTCCCGGAGCGCCGCGAGTCACACCGGGAACCAAGGTGGCCAGTTCTGTAAAATTGCGACCGTTCAAAGGCAGGTCGGTGATCTGTTGTCCCTGCACGGTAGTGGCGATGTTGGAAGTTGTGCTCTGGACCAGTCCGGCATTCTCGGTTACCGTGACTGAATCGGTCACCTCGCCAGGAACCAAGCTGATATTCGCCGTAGCGACGATTCCCGCATCAATGCGGACATCCTGGTTGTAAGTCTTGAATCCCGTTAGCTTTGCCGTGATCGTGTAGTCGCCCACCGGCAGCGCACTCAAGGTGAATGTGCCTTCGGTGGAGGTGTTCGCCTCAGCCTTGAAGCCGTTGGCTTTGTTGGAGACCGTAACGGTTACATTCGGTATCACTGCGCCGGTGGCATCAGCTACCGTGCCCTGCAAGCGCGAAGTGTCGTTTTGCGCATACGACGCAGGCGCCCAAACCAGGGCTAAACAAAACAAAAGAAGGGTCGCGATTGCGGCCCGAACGCGGGGCGCAAGCGGGCGAACCCCGATTTCCACTGATTTTTCCATATTTCCTCATTGAATCCCGCAGGACGCGGGTTGCGAAAAGACCCAATACGATCGAGAGGCTGCTCCGCAATAATACCTTGCGCTTCGGCATGGAAGACGATCCCAGGCGCTCCGCTATCCGCGGAACAAGCCAACTCAATCGAGACTGAGAATATGATTGCTTCTTCGGCATAACCGTTACAATTTTATTTGGGTCGAATTGAATGGAATGTTGGCGGCTAGTCCCGGTCAATGCGAAAACCGCACCTCAACATCCCGGTCCGCCACTCGTCCGTGATCGTCAATCACGCGAATCAAATGCGCGCCGTCTGATGTTGGACGCCAGGCCAGCGCACCCTTGCTTACCGGCTGATCACCTATCAGCGCCGAGCCATCAAACCAAAAAAACCGGCGGACATCGGCCGCGGCGCTCGCCTCGAGCGCGATCGCTTCGTCCGGACGCCCGGCATGCAACCGATAGCTGACGGCGCGTAGAGGCGATTCGATTCGCGGCGCGTCGGCATTGTCGTCGGCGGCGCAGTTGGGCAGTGCCGGAGGCGCCCGGCGCGGTATTCCCGCTTCGCGAAAAAGCTTGAGCATGTCCGACGGCCAGAATTCGAAAACCTCGAAACGCGTCGTCTCCGGTGAATACGGAGGACAGGCCGGACGTCCAGTGACGATATTGATTGCCACGGCCCGATGCAGCCGGCTCACCTTGATTGGCGACTTACCCGGAATGTACCAAGTGTCCACCGTGTGCGGGCAATAGATATTGGGTAAGTCGCCACTCCCGGCGCAGACCGCGACCTTGGTCACGCCGGGCGGTGGCGTGAACGGCGGCACCGCTTCCTTCGAGCCCGCAAGATTCAGCGCGTCGCTTATGCGGAAGAATAACGGCGCGGCGGCCTCCACACCCACGAAGCTGGGATTTCCTTTGCCCGTGAAATCGCCGATCCAGACGACCAATACATAAGGTCCAACAATACCCGCCGTCCACGCATCGCGAAAACCCCACGACGTGCCAGTCTTCCAGGCCACCGGCCAACGGCTGCGGAGCGGCACTGTCCCATCCTCATCGGGCCGCCGATTCCGCCGCAACATGTCCACCGTGATGAAGGCAGCTTCGGGACTCAGCAGGCGCACGCCTTCTTCGGTCGTAGTTCGCTGTTCCACGCGCAGAGCACGCAGCACGCCGCGATTGGCCAACATGGCATACAATCCGGCGAGTTCCTCCATCGTGACCTCGCCTCCGCCTAGCGCCAGCGCCAGCCCATAATATGACTCGGACTTCAATTTGCTCACGCCGGCGCTCTGCAGAAACTGATACAGACTCGGCTGCCTCAGTTGGGTCGTCACCCACACCGCTGGGATGTTACGGCTGCGGAGCAGAGCTTCCTCGGCGGTGACCGGTCCGAAAAAGCGGCCATCGAAATTCTCGGGCGTAAACGGACCGAAAGAGGTGGGCGTGTCTCGCAATACGGTTTGCGGATGCAAGATGCCTTGGTCCAGCGCGAGCGCATAGATGAAGGGCTTGAGCGTCGAGCCGGGAGACCGCTTCGCCAGGACGCCATTCACTTGCCCGTCCAGGCTTTCGTTCCCGTAATCGGCCGAGCCCACCCAAGCCTTGACCGACATGTCGCGCGCGTCCACCAACAGTGCGGCGACGTTGCGAATGCCGCGTTCGCCATACTGGTCGATGTAGCGGTGGATTTGCCGTTCCAGCAAACGTTGCAGTCCGGCATCGAGCGTGGTGTCCATGCGCCCAGTGCGTCCGGCTCGTTCGCCCAGCAATGCGTCAACGAAATGCGGCGCCAGTTGCGGCATCGCAAACTGTGCGGGGGTGTCGATGGCCGGCTCGAACCGCGCGCCGTGACTGGCCACCCACCTCGTACTCAGAGTTTGCCGCGCTTCCCGCAAGCCCGCTTCATGAATCGTGCGTCCTCCGCGTACCGCGGGCCGTTGCGGGATCACGGCCAACGTCAGCGCTTCGCCCACGGTGAGCCGCGAGGGAGGTTTGCCGAAATAGATGCGGCTCGCGGCGCCGGCTCCCTGGATGTTGCCGCCGAAGGGAACCAGATTGAGATACGCTTCGAGCAAGTCGCGCTTCGAATATCTCGCCTCCAGCCAAATCGCGGCGCCGATCTGTCGCAACTTGCCCACCGCGGTCCGGGTTCTCAGATGGAACATGAGCCGGGCCAGTTGCATGGTCAAAGTGGAACCGCCCTGACGGCCTGCGCCCGTGAAAAAGGTGCTGTAGCCTGCACGCAGCAGCGCGACTGGATTGACGCCGGGGTGCCAATAAAACCAGCGATCCTCTTTCATCAGGAACGCGTCCACCAATGCAGGCGGCATTTCGGAGAGCGGCGTCCAGAGCCGGTATTGCTCATCGGAAGCCAAAGTCACGCGCAGGATTTCTCCGTCGGCGGACCAAACGACGGTTGACAGAGGAATGCTTTCCGCCAAAGTAGCGTGCGGCCAGAACCGCAGCATCGCTAGGACAACGGCAAGACACAACACCCAATTCGCCCGCTCCCTGACGGTCGCGGCTCGGAAGGGCGTGACCGAGCCGCGACGGTCAGTACCTACATACATAGTTGGATCCTCGCCGCCCCTGGCAGAATATTTTGTTTACGAGCATCAGGACGTGGTTGCCGACAATCTCCAACTTTGACGAATTCTACCGAGCCGCGACCGTGAGGGAGCGGTGGCGCACCATCGCAGAGTCTGTTTGGTTCCGGCCTTGCCGGGTCAGGGAGCGGTAGCGAAGTAGTGGCAGGTTGTTTCATGGCGGGTCTTTAGCCAAGCCTTACGGCTTCACGATTTCGAGTTTCCCCGCCAGGCCGATTCCGGATATCTTCCGGTCGTACATGCCTTCCGCAAATGCGGGAGGCGTCTGGAACACCCCGGTATTGGTTGCACGCGCTCGATAAACAAAGGCCGCGGCGTCCTTAGTAATGTCGCCGTACAGCACCAGCCGGTCGTCGCGCAGGTCGATGTGCTGCGGGTACCAGGTCGACTTGTCCGGCAATCCGATGGGCAGCGCCTCGGAGCCGGCATAGCTCGCAGTCGCCGGATCCACTCCGGCAGCGCTGGTATCGGCCGGTGGGCGTAACTCCTGGACTGCCTCGACTCCGCCTGGCAGCAGATCGACCACCGCGATTTGCGAATACCGGTCGCCCTGTATTGCCCGCAAGCGCAAGCGCACCAGAAACTCTTCACCGGTTTTCACACGGGTCACCGGATTCCCCTGCTTGTCGAGATACTCGCGCACGATCTCGACGCCGTGGTTCATCTCCGCAGCCGGTGGATTCCGGTCGAAGCCGGACTCATTGACCGCATAGTAAGCTGCGAGGCGGCCATCCTTTGTAAAGCGCAGTCTTGCGGCATTCAACGGTACGTTCACTTTCGGCATGGCTCCCGGCGGCAGACGCAACGCTTGCTCGCCGCCGTCTTTGCCCACTTCGTTGATGCCGAGTGTGCCCGCCGT
>DATFZA010000144.1:0-5603 GCA_035314765.1 Bryobacteraceae bacterium | reverse complement strand
CAAACTCGATGGCGCGTTGGCCATGGCCGTGCTACCCGCGTCGTATCAGGTTGACCTGACGGCGCTTAAGCGCGCCACCGGCGTGCAGGTGGCGGAGCTGGCCAGCGAGCGCGAGTTCAAGCAGCATTTCCCCGACTGCGAGACTGGAGCCATGCCTCCGTTCGGCAACCTGTATGGCATTCCAGTATACGTGGACGAAACCCTGACCGAAGACCACGAGATCGCCTTCAATGCGGGCTCGCACTATGAGTTGATCAGGATGGGGTACGCCGATTTCGAGCGCCTGGTGGGACCCGAAGTGATGAGCTTTTCCGCCGGACACGTAGCCGCGCATGTGATGTTGTAAGCCGGCGTCTTTTGTCATCACGAGCGCATCCGGGGCCCCCGGCGAGTGCCGGTTTTGCACTCGCTGGGGTGACGAGAGAAGACCTCATCGCATTTCATTACGCGATTAGGGGAAAGTCGAAGCGCGAAACCCCGGAGAAACTGCAAGAAACAGTGACCGCAACCGTTTATTCGGGCAATATGAAACCCAAATCGACGTTTAAGACCATCGCTCAATTGGCGGATTGACCGGAGGGTTCCGCCCAAGATTTTTGCTACTTAGGTGGGGATACAATCCCGCTTTTTCCCGTTTCGGGAAACTTTACAATTCTTTACAAAAAATCCTGTAACGCTTTTTGGCGAAAATGCGTTTATTCTTGTGGTCCCATTGTAGCGAGCTGTTGGGGTCGCCAAGGCACTATATACGGCACGGGCAATCGTCCCCACAACTACTCGCGGCCGAAGTACTTAGCGTTACGTTCGGTGTACTCTTTCCACTTCTCTGGCAGATCGTCGAGGGCGAAGATAGCCGAGACCGGGCAGACGGGGACGCAGGCGCCGCAGTCGATGCACTCGACGGGGTCGATATAGATCATCTCCTCTGCCGCGAACTTCTCGCTGTCCTTCTTGGGGTGGATACAGTCCACCGGACAGGCATCGACGCAAGCCGTGTCCTTGGTGCCAATGCAAGGTTCCGCGATCACATAAGCCATAAACGTGCTGCTCCTCTTACCCCATTCAATGGAAGGTCGATGACAGGTGGTGTCTTCAATAGTAACAAAAACGCTGTCAGTTTGCGCGTCAGGTCCTTGACGTGTTGACGCCTCACTCTCGTCTCAAGCCACGCTGACCGGTTCGCGTTGGCCAGCCGGTTCGTACTCTACGATGTAGCCTGCGACTGCGCTGGCTGCTACCGTCAGCGGACTCGCCAGATACATCTGCCCCGGACCGCTGCGGCCAGGGAAGTTACGGTTCTGCGCGCTGATGACAACCTGATCAGGACGAGTGGATACCCCCGGCCCCGCGTTGATACAAGCCCCACAACTCGGCTCGATGATTATTGCCCCCGCTTTGCGGAAGACGTCGAGATAGCCTTTGCGGATGCAGTACTCGCGCGTCTCCTGCGAGCCAAACTGCAGGTAAAACTTGCAGCTATCGGCTACTTTACGGCCGAGTCTTAAGGCCTCGTTCAGTACCAGCGCGTACATGTCCATGTCTTCGTTCTTACCAGCAGTGCAGGTGCCGCCGTAGGCAATCTCGACGGGTACGGGCGTGTTCAACTCGCGCACGAACTTGCCGTTGCCGGGATCGCCCGGCGTCGCCACCATGGGGTAGATGTCGGCTGCGTCAAGTTCAATCACGTGCGAATAATGCGCGTCGGGATCGCTGTACAGTCCCTCAATCAGCGTCTCCGCCTCATTGCTGCTCATGCCGCGCCGCTCGACGAGGAACTCAACCACCCTCTGGTCGGGGGCAACAATACCAGTGAAGCCGCCGATTTCAGCAGCCATGTTGGTCATGGTGGCGCGTTCGTCTACGCCTAACGCTTCAATGGCGTCACCGGAATACTCGATGACCTTCGCCAAAGCGTGGCCGTGCCGAATGTACTCCATCGACAGCAGCTTCAGGATGAAGTCCTTCGCAGTAGCATTCTCGCGTTTCTTCCCGCGAATGATGACCTTAACCGATTCTGGAACTTTAACCCGTATATCCTTGGTAAACCAGGAGTTAAATACATCCGTGGTGCCGATGCCAAAAGCCACGCAACCCATTGCTCCCACGTGCGGCGTGTGCGAATCGGAGCCGACGTTGAGCTGTCCGGGCAGGGCATAGCTCTCGGTGACGATGGAGTGGCAGATTCCTTCCGAGCCTTTGCGGTCCTTCAGCTCGCCATGGAGCTTTATGCCGCGCGACTTTGCGAAGTCTTCCTGTTTCAGTTTCAGTTGCGTTGCCAGATCCAGCAGGCCCATCTTGCGCTTTTCCTCCGATAGCACCTCATCCAGGAAGGTGAGATGGTCGCGGAAGAACATGATGGTGCTGGCGTCGGTAACGGGAGCGTCCTTGCCGAGGAAGTGCTCGAAGAAGATTGCCGCCATCGGCGTGACGTACTCGTGGCTGAAGCGCAGATCGGTGCGGGCGAATCCTGTATCGCCGGGCTTTACAGCTTCCACGCCAACGTGGCTCGTACCGCGCAGCATATGGCGCGCGAAAATTTTTTCCGAGATCGTCATCGGCCGCGGCTTAGTAAGGATTGGCGGCAGGAAAACTTTGCCTTGCATGCGGGCCACGTTGAAAGGGAAGAGGCCGCCGTATTCGATGACCTGGCGGGTGATCTCGTCTTCACCCTGGGTGAACTCGGCCAAGGGAATTTCTTCGCCGCGGCGGATCTTGTCAATGATCCCGAAATCGGTGGCCGTCAGGACGCCGAGATTCTGGCAGTTCTGCTTGTAAATGCGCTCAATGTTCTCCGCGATTACGAGCTTGATGCCGGCCGACATCTCGGCGTACGGCGACTGCTCGCGGCTGGAGCCTTTGCCGCGCCGCTTGCCGCTGACGGCGCAAACGAAGCCGCCGCGCTTCACATCGCCACGCTTGATCGGCGTCTGGTCGCCGCACTTCAGGCCGGTGTAGGGAAATTCCCCCAGCGTTTCATCGAAGAAGAAGCAGATGTGCGCCGGCGTGATTTCGTCGGTCGAGATATCGTCGCGCAGCTTAGGATTGCGCTCCGGATGATCGGTGTCCCAGGGAAGGTCCTCGCCCGCAAGCTGTCGCTTGATCAGTTCAGGGTCTTCGGTCAGGAATAGAATGCGCCCCTTGAGACTTACCATGTCGGGGCGCTTGGCAACAGCGCGGTTCAACAGCGAATTGTTCACTGTGCGATTTTACCGCAGAAATAGAGGGTGCATTTGGACACCAAGTCTTTAGCATTGCCTCGGAATATATTTTTTCGTACCCTAAAGGCGAGAAGCATTGGGGGAGGAGCAGCAGAACTGCCATGACAATTCATCTCACGCCAGAACAAGAGCGGCGGGTTCAGGAGGTCGTTAGTCGCGGCGCCTACCAGTCCGTTGAGGAAGTCGTGGAGGCCGCTTTGGCCGCCGTCGAACAGCGCACCGTGCCAGGTTTTGAGGGAACACCGGAAGAACTCGACAGCCTGCTCGCGGAAGGGCTGGCGTCCAGGGAACTCTCGGAGGACGAATTTTGGGAGTCCGTCAATAGGCGGACGGATGCCATGCTTGCCGATCATAAAAGCGGCCCGCGTTCGTGAAGGTTTCTTATCGGCATGCGGCCAGCGACGATGTTTTGCGCCAGTTCCGCTATTACCTCGTTACCTTGAATCTTGCAGAGGTTGCGGTTCGCTTCCGGGATTCTGTCCGGCGCACCGTTCGAGCGTTGCGTGAGCATCCACGGGTGGGTGCGCGCTATCGTTCGAGCAATCCGCTTTACCGCAAACGGAGATGACGGACAGTCACAGGAGCCTAATATGCGGTGGCTAGTGGGCTGCTCCGTTCCGCTCCTCATCCTTGAGGAAGGCCTCCGCCTGGCGGCGGACGGTTGGCAGCTTGAGTTCCAGGACGTTCCACACAATTCGATGATCGATGTCGGCGTAGCCGTGGATAAGGATGTTTCGAAAGGCGATGATCCGCTGATATTCGCTGATCTGCGAGGCGGTCGCTGGATCGGTCCTGGCTAACTGGGCAAGCGCCTCTCCAACGATTTCCAACTGGCGCTCCACCGCCGAGCGCAGCATGGCGTCTGAAGTATAGTCGGCGAAGTTCCTGCCTCCGATAAACTCCGTGACCAATGCGGCCGCCGAAGCTATATCGTAAAGATACTTCTTCGATTCAAGCCGCATAGATCAAGGTCCGGGTGGACTCAACCGCCTGGCGGAAATATGGGTTCTGAATGGCCGACGCTACCACCAGATCCACCGGACGCTGAAACAGCGCTTGCAGGTCTTCGAGCAGCCCGAAGTAGGCGTCAGCGTACTGGTCGAAGCCAAGCTCTTGAAAGGTAACCAGGAAATCCAAATCGCTGAGGGCCGGATCGAAGTCCGGCCCGGCTGCGGAGCCGAACAGCTCGATACGCCGCACCTGGTGGCGGCGGCACAAGCGCTCCAGATCGCTGCGCTTCTCCTCAATCAAGCGGTTCATGCGGTCCTCTGCTGGGACAATCTTAGCCCAAGGTCATCGGATGTTTTCTCCGGCGTCAACTATTCGTCTTGCTGCACCGGCCTGACATTTTGGGCAACGGGACGGTTCAACAGCGAGTTGTTCACTACCTGATTTTACCGCAGAAACAGGGGGTCTACCGGCCCCCGTTGCTCGCGCCGTGGAATGATGTAACGGCACAACCGGAAAATAGCTGCCCGCTGCCGCTCTCAGCAAAACTAACTGTCCCGCACCGTGTTTCTCGCGGCGGAGCCGCCGGAAATTTCTCGGCGTCGTGACGAAATAACTAGCACCCTTACGTTATGAGTATTCGTCCCTGACGCCGCGTGAAGGCCATGGCAATTTTGACCCCGTTGCGCCGCGCGCCGTTTTTCCGGTAGTGTGTTCATCATTATGAAGCCATCCGAAGCACTAATGGCCCATCGTGCGGAGTTGCGGCAGCTTGTCAGCCGCTACGGCCTGTCGCACCCGCGCGTCTTCGGATCGGTTTTGAGCGGCACCGACACGGATGAGAGCGATCTTGATTTGTTGGTTGACGCCACGAAAACCACGACTTTGTTCACGCTCGCGGGGCTGGAGCATGCCGCGCAACAATTGCTAGGCGTGCCCGTTACGGTGCTAACGCCTGAGTTTCTGTCAGTGAAATTTCGTGACCGGGTGTTACAGCAGGCGGAGCCTTTATGAAGCATCCAGAGCGTGTCGAAGACTATCTGGAGCACATCGCGCAAGCCATTGAGCGAGCAACCGGATATGTGCAGCGTTTCGACAGCGTTGAGGCGCTCCAAAAGGACCAACAGGTTCAAGACGCTGTTATACGCAACATTGAGATTATTGGGGAAGCGGCGAGCCGGATTCAGAAGCAAGCGCCGGAATTCGTTACCGCCCACCCTGAACTACCATGGATTGAGATGCGCGGCATGCGCAACAAAATGATCCATAATTACTTCGACGTGAGTTTGACCGTCGTCTGGAACACCATCAAAGACAACTTGCCGCCGCTGAAACAGCAGATTGATGACTTGCTAACTGAGCAGCGGCGGGGCCACGAGCAGGAAAGGGACCGCGATCCCTCCCGATGAAAGCCCTCGCCCGATCCGTTGAAAGCCG
>DATFZA010000143.1:0-2914 GCA_035314765.1 Bryobacteraceae bacterium | reverse complement strand
GTCCTTTTCACCGCTTGTCTCGCCTGGGCCCAAAAGCCGAAGTCGAAAGGCGAGATTGAGGCTTTGCAGGCGGTACAAAATGCTGCCACCCTGGACGCCCGCATGAGCGCCATTGACAACGTGCTGACCAAGTTTACCGATACCGAATATCGCGGCGTTCTCTTGGGCATGGCGTTGCAGGCAGCGCAGCAGAAGAACGACCTGGCGAAGGTCAACTTTTACGCCGAGCAGATCTTGGAGAAGGATCCCAAGAATGCGCAGGCGGAGGCGACCATTGCATTCGAGACCGCCCGGCGGATTCGCGAGTTCGATCTCGACAAGGACCAAAACCTAGCCAAGGCCGAAAAGTATGCCGATCTGGCGCTGGCGAATGCGCCCTCCATGCCTAAGCCCCAGTCGAACATCACCGATGCGGACTGGGAGGTGCGCAAGAAGGACTTTCTGTCGCAGGCGCATGAGGCCAAGGGCATGATTGCCAATATGCGCAAGAAGCCCGATTTAGAAGTTCAGGAATACAAAGCGGCGGTGGACGTGACGCCGGAGCCGGATCCGGCGACGGTGGTTCGCCTGGGTCAGGCCTACATGGACGCGGGACAGTACGACGAAGCCGCGGCATCGTTCGACAAGGCCATCTCGATGCCCAACGCCCTGCAGCAGGTGAAAGACGTCGCGGCGCAAAAAAAGGCGGAGGCCCTCAAGAAGAAGGCCGCCGGCGCTCCCGCTCAGAAATAATTGAGCATGCATGCGCCCCGCGCAGAGACGCTGGAAGCGGTACTCGGGTACCGCTTCCTAAATCCGGAGTTGCTGGAGCGCGCACTCACGCACAAATCGCGAGCTTATGAGCGCGGCGCCGATCCGACGCTCAGCGATAACGAACAACTGGAGTTCTTGGGCGATTCCATTCTGGGCTTCGTGGTCAGCGAGAAGCTGGTCGCGCTCTATCCCAACTCGCCGGAGGGCCGTCTCTCCAAGCTGAAGGCTCACCTGGTCAGCGCATCGCATCTATTCCAGGTTGCCGACGGCTTGAAACTGGGGGAATTCTTGCTGCTGGGGCGCGGCGAAGAAATGAGCGGAGGGCGGGAGAAGAAGGCGCTGCTATCGAATGCCGTGGAAGCTCTCATCGCGGCAGTTTACCTGGATGGCGGGATGGAACCGGCTCGTGAGTTCGTTTCCAAGAACATCTTCGGTGAGTTCCACACCGCCGAGCAAGCGCTGGGCGCGGTCCCGGATCATAAGAGCGCGCTGCAGGAGATGGCGCAGTCCCTGAAGTTGCCTCAACCCCGTTACACCATTCTCGAAGAGCGAGGCCCGCAGCACGCCAAGACGTTCCTGGTGGAAGCGCGCGTGGGCCGCGAATGGGTGAGCCAAGCCGAGGGCCTATCGAAGAAAAGCGCCGGGCAAAAGGCCGCGCAGGACGTGCTGCGGCAGCTACGGGAGATTTCGGGGTAGGAAGCAGCCAGATCAAGAATCCGCGCTAATCGGTGTTCATCGGCGGCCAATTTACGGAATTATTAGCCGCCGATGAACGCCGATAAACGCGGATCGAGGAGTAACCAGTACAGGAAAATCACATCTCCTGGTGGAAGCGCGCGTGGGACGCGAATGGGTGAGCCAGGCCGAGGGCCTATCGAAGAAAAGCGCCGGGCAAAAGGCGCGCAGGACGTGCTGCGCCAATTGCGGAAGATTTCGGGGTAGGAAGCAGTCAGATCAAATATCCGCGTACATCGGTGTTCATCGGCGGCCAATTATTTACGGAATTATTAGCAGCCGATGAACGCCGATAAACGCGGATTTAAGAGGAAAATGACAATTACTAAGAAACGGCCGCGCGGACCTTTACTTCCGGCAGATCGGCGATGATCTGCTGGAGTTCTTCGGGAGAGACGGAGTCAAAAATAGGCTCGCCGATCCTGATCACAATTTCGGGACGCCAGACGTTCTCCCAGCTTTTCAACGCGCCGCCGCCCTTGTAGCTCAGCGGGTGACCCCACATGCCGTCTATCCGCATGGGAATAATCGGACTGCGGCTGCCGTTGACGATGCGTTCAAAACCGCGCTGGAATGGCTGAATCTCGCCGGTTCGCGTGATGCCGCCCTCGGGGAAGATGCCTACCAGTTCTCCCGCCTCGATTTCCTGGCGCGCGGTAACCAATGCTCGCACCGAAGCCTGCGGGCTGGGAGCGATCGGGATCGCGTGCAGCATGCGGCACACACTCCCACCGATGGGAATGTCGAAGTACGGCTTCCACATCAGGAAGCGAACCATGCGCGGCGTGGCATAGCCGACGAAAACCGCGTCAACCAGGGATACATGATTGGAGACGAGTAGCGCGCCGCCTTGGCGTGGAATGCGCTGGGCGCCTTCCACGCGAATGCGAAACAGCACGTTGGCAATGCACCACAGGGCGAAGCGCAGGGTGCGGTCGGGCAAGTACGCCATGACATATACTGCGCCGCCTATCATGGCCAACCCGAGCGCCAGCACGATCCAATCGGCGCGCCAGTGCAGCACATCATGCAGGATCCACAGAGCCGCGTAAGCCACAATCATGCCAGCCATGTTGATGAAGTTGTTGGTGGCTTGCAGGCGGCCTTTCTCTTTTGTGCCGGACTCGTCCTGCAGAAACGCGTTCAACGGTACGACGAACAGGCCGCCGGCAAAACCGATACCGACCAGGGCCGCCAGCGCCAGGTTATAGTTGCTGGTCAAACCGAGCGCGATCGAGAACAGGCCCATCAACGCCCCGCCAAACGGTACCAGCCCGAGTTCGATGTGGTCGCCCGAAAGAGCGCCGGCCAATACGCTGCCGATACCAATGCCGGCCGCGAGCGCCGTGATCAGAAATCCGGATTGCGTTTCGGAGACGTGCAGAACCTCTTTGCCGGTCAGCAGCAGGGCCATTTGAAACAGCGC
>DATFZA010000142.1:0-4568 GCA_035314765.1 Bryobacteraceae bacterium | reverse complement strand
CTGCCCGATTTTGGATCCCTTGAGGAAAGCCAGCAGTTCCCGGTTGCGATCCATGTTGCGATACCAGTTGAGGCCGCCGCGGAAACCGGTCCGGGAAAACTCGTTGGCGAAATATTGCAGGTCCTCATCGCTGAGCCAGGGTGGCAACTCCGTAGGCACGGGAATTCCATCCACCATGCGTTGCGTCTTAGGGAAAAGCAGGCGCCAGCGTTTCTCAACCGGTGTGCTGGCGGAAGCGCCGTAAAAGAAGCGCAGCATATTGCCGCGAACGTCTTCTTCCAGCTCTTTTTCGGCCCGCCCGGGCTCCTGAAAATAATATTGGTAGAAATACTTGTCCGGGCCCTGCATTTTCTGCATGCCCTCCGTCGGCACCGGACCATCGTAGAACGTGCCGATGAACGGCACGCTGAGCAGGCCCAAAGTGTGAATGAGATCCGGCCGCAGCAGCGCCGTGGTCCAGGCGACAGGCGCGCCCCAATCGTGACCGATCAGCGCGCACGGGCCTTCATTCAGAGCGTAAATCAGTCCCACAATGTCGCCAGACAGATGGCACAGGGAGTAAGCGTCAATGGGCTCCGGCCGGTCGGTTTGCCCATAACCCCGTTGATCGGGGGCGACCGCGTGATAGCCGGCTTCCGCCAGGGCCGCCATCTGGTGACGCCAGGAATACCAGGATTCGGGAAAGCCGTGAGTGAAGATGACCAGCGGACCTTCGCCCTGCTCGGCGATATGCATGCGAATGTTGTTGGTCTCGATGAACCGATGACTGACGGGGTGCGGCATATCCTAGCAGTTTGGCACAATCACAGCTTGGGAAGCAGGTGCTTCTGCACTTTTCCCATGGCGTTGCGCGGAAGCTTGTCGACGGTTACGAAAGCGCGCGGCACTTTGAAAGAAGCCAGTCGTTGGCGGCAGCGCTGTTCCAGTTGTTCGGTGCTTACCGGTTTTGCGAGAACGATAAAGGCCACCGGTACTTCGCCTTTCAGGCGATCTTCGACGGCGGCCACGGCGGCTTCGGCGATCTCCTCCTGCTCCAGAAGGAACTCTTCGATTTCGCGCGGATAAATGTTGAACCCGGCGGAGATGATGAGGTCGCTCTTGCGTCCGGAAAGTGTGTAGTAGCCGTCTTCCGCGCAAGTGGCGAGATCGCCAGTACGGAAATAGCCGTCGACGAACGAAGCCCGCGTGGCTTCCGGGTTGCGCCAATAACCCGCGAAAACGTTCGGCCCTTGGAGGTAGATTTCGCCGTCGATCAGTTTCACCGAAACGCCGGGAAACGGGATGCCGACGCAGCCCGGGCGGCGCTCGCCGATATAGGGATTGCCGATGTTCATCAGGTTTTCGCTCATGCCGTAGCGCTCGAGAATGGTGTGGCCGAATTTGGCGCGAAATTCTCCGAGCACTTGCGCGGGCAGCGGGGCGGAGCCGCAAACAAAGAGGCGCATGACGCTTCCAATCTGGCGCGCTTGGTCCTCCGGAATATCCAGCAGGCGGACGTACATGGTAGGGACGCCGAAGAAGAGCGTTGCGCGGAAATCCAGGAATTCTTGAGCTGCCTTCTGATGCTCAAAGCGCTCCAGCAGTCGCATCCGGCAGCCGCTGGCCAGCCAGCAATGGATTCCGTTGCCCAGTCCGTGAACGTGGAACAGCGGCAGGGCTAACAGAAAGCGGTCGGCGCTGGTGATCTGCCAACAGGTAAGCAGCGTGATGGCATTTGAAGCGAAGTTGTTGTGCGTGAGGACCGCGCCCTTCGACGTTCCGGTGGTGCCGGACGTGTAGATGATTCCGGCGGGATCGTCGCCGTCGATGTGGACTCTTGGGCGATCCGGCGCAAGGCCAGTGGTCTCCAGGCCAGATCTGGGCCAGACCGGGACCTGGGTATCGATGGGCGTGTCGGAGATTACAGCTTTTGGTTCGGCGTCCTCAATAATGTGTGCGATCTCACGGTCGCGATAGAGGATGTTAATCGGCACAAATATCACGCCTAGCTTGACGCAGGCAAGATAAATGTCGATCATTTCCAGACAATTGATCAAGTAGACGCATAGGCGATCGCCCTGTTCTATGCCGCGGGCCTGAAAGAGTTGCGCTAGGCGATTGCTGCGGTGGTCGATGTCCCCGAAAGTGTAGGTTCGGCCAAGAAACTCGATCGCTTCGGCCTCGCGGCGGCCGATGAGCGATAGATCGAAGAGTTGAGGTAGGTTCATATCGGAAGCTCCCAAGAGCACAGGCTAAAGCCTGTGCCACCAGCCCGTTTCAAGGTGGCACAGACTTTAGTCTGTGCTGTCCCGATATCGTTCAATGAGACGCCGGGCGATGATAATGCGCTGCAATTCATTGGTCCCGCCGCCAATTACGACCAGCGGCGCATCGCGATAGTAGCGCTCCACGGCAAAATCCTTGGAATAACCATTGCCGCCCAGAATCCGCATGGCGTCAAACGACACTTCAGCCGCCGTTTCCGTGGCGAAGAGTTTGGCCATTCCCGCTTCGAGATCGCAGCGCTCGCCCTTGTCGCGCTTCTCCGCCGCCGAATAAATCAGCAAACGCGAGGCTTCGATTTTGGTGGCCATGTCTGCGAGCTTCAATTGAATGGCCTGGTGCTCGGCAATAGGCTTGCCAAAGGTTACGCGCTGCTGGGCGTAGCGGATCGCTTCTTCAAATGCGGCCCGAGCGATACCCAGACCGCGGGCGGCCACGTTGAGGCGCTCGGCTTCGAGGCCTGTCATGACGTAGCGGAATCCCGCGCCTTCATCCCCAATAAGATTGGCCGCGGGCACGGGGAAATCCTGAAAATGGAGTTCACAGGTCTCGACGCTCTTGTAGCCCAGCTTGTCGATGTCGCGGCTCACGGTAAGCCCGTCGGCGCCCTTTTCAATGACAAACGCGCTCATCCCCTTGTGAGCCGGCTTCGCATTCGGGTTCGTTTTGGCCAAAAGCAGAAACGTGTTGCCATGCCGCGCGTTGGTGATCCACATCTTCGATCCGTTGACGATATAAGCGTCGCCCTGGCGCGTGGCCACGGTGCTGATGTTCTGAAGATCGGTGCCGGCGTTCGATTCCGTCAGGCAGATGCCGCCGCGGCGCTCACCCGTGGCGAGGCCAGGCAGGTATCGCTGCTTCTGATCTTCGTTTCCGAAGCGGTTGAGCACATCGCATAGAACGGAATGCGTTCCGATGACTCCAGCCAAGCCGAGCCAGCCGCGGGACAGCTCTTCAAATATCATGGCGAACGTGGTGGAATCGACGTCAGCGCCGCCGTAGCGCTCCGGAATATTGAGGCCGAACAGGCCGATCTTGCGCATCGTCGCCACCAGCGCATGCGGATACTCATTGCGGTGCTCCATCTCAGACGCAACGGGTATCACGTCATTGCGGACGAACTGGCGCACGGTGGCGACGATCAACTGTCTGTCGTCTTGGCTCATGCCATGCCTCGTAAGAAGATCGCCTCGATTTCCGACAGCGTGAATCCGGCTTCCGCAAGGATTTCGCGCCCATGCTGGTTGAGAGCCGGCGGAGGACCGGGACTCACCGGCGGCGTGGCGGAAAGATGAACCGGTATTTGCGGAACGGTGGCCTGTCCGGAGTCACCCAAGAGAACTTTGTGCAAAAGGCCAACAGCGGCGACCTGCGGGTCTTCCAGCACCTGTCCAGCATTTTGAATCGCGCTAGCGGGGACATCGTGCTGGTCGAAGATGGCTGTCCAACGCGCGGTAGTGTGCTGGTTTAGAATCGCCTCGATCGCGGCGTCCAGTTGTGGACGATGCTCGACGCGCAGCGGATTGGTGCAATACAGCGGGTCCTGCGCCCACCGCGGCTGGCCCAGGGCGTTGCAGAGACGCTGAAAGAGGCGGTCATTAGAGATTCCGATCATGATCTGGCCGTCCGCGGTGTCGAAAGCGCCATAAGGCGCGAAGGCGCTGTGACCGCTGCCTTGCGGAGTTGGATTGGCGCCGGAGAACTCACGATACAGCAGATGATACGCCATCAACATGACTCCGGTCTCGAGCAGGGAAGCGTCCACGCGCTGGCCCAGGCCAGTGCGTTGGCGTTCCAGGAGAGCGGCGAGCACACCGAGAGCGAGCCACATGCCCGCGCCCATGTCGACGATGGAGACGCCGGCGCGGACCATCGAATGTTCGTCGGCGCCAGTGACACTCATTATTCCCGTGCGGCCTTGAACCAGCGCATCGTAGCCGGGCTTCGCGTAATCCGGGCCGCCGTTACCGAATGCGGAAAGCGAAGCATAAATGATATCGGGCTTGGTGGCGCGAATATGTGGCTCATCGAGCCGTAGGGCCTCCGCCTTGCCGCCGCGAAAGTTTTCGACGAAGATATCGCAGGTTTGGGCCAGCCGCAAGACGGCATCGCGGCCCTGGGGCTGAGTAATATCGAGAGCGATCGACCGCTTGCCACGATTGAGCGGAACGAAGTACGCGCCCCATGCTCCGTGATGCGGACCCATGCTGCGGGCATCGTCACCGCCATCGATACGCTCGACCTTGATGATCTCGGCGCCGAGATCGGCCAGAATCATGGTGGAAAAAGGACCGGCGACGACCGTG
>DATFZA010000141.1:0-13235 GCA_035314765.1 Bryobacteraceae bacterium | reverse complement strand
TAGTCGGGACGTGCTGCTTGATCAGGCAGAATTGGGGGCCAGGCCAAGCGCCAGCGGACACAGCTTCCGCGTGGCGAACCTGCCGCTTTTCATCAGCCCCACATTTCACCTGGCGGCTTCCGGGGGAAGCGGCGCTGGGGCTGCGGTGATTCGGCCGGCGCGGGCTTCGTCGATGGAAATATGATTCACCTCGAGCGTTGCGCCGAGCGACTGATCCAGCGCGATCTTGGCGTTGCTATAGGAAACCAGCGCCGCCGATTCCGCATACTGCGCGCCCACCAGATCACGCTGCTGCTGAATCACGTTATAAGGGATGGACGCGCCCAGCCGGAAGCGGCGCTGTTCGGCGTCGAGCAGTTGCTCCTGCAAAACGCGGTTCTTTACGGCGGCGTCGAAGCGGGCGCGCGCCTGGCGCAGTGCGATTACGCCGTTTTGAACATCCACTTCCACCTGGTTCAGGTCCTTGCGTTGCGTCAATTGCGATTGGCGCAGTTGCAGGGAATCGATGGCGGCATCGGCTTGCGCCGCACGATTACGAGCCGGCCCGGCAACCACAACCCCGGCCCGGTTGGTGGGAAAATCACGCCGGAAAACCTGGCCCAAAGCGGTGCCAATCCCGCCCTGGAAATATGAGTTGGCGGTTTGTCCCTCCACCACATGCGGCGTGCCCGCCAAACCGGCGGTGCTCTCCGCGGCGAACACCAAGAGCGTGGGAAGAACACCGTTCTTGGTCCCGAGCGCCGAAATTTCCGAGGACTCGATGTTGGCCTGCTCCAAAGCCAAATCCGTCCGGTTCGCGATGGCCCGGCGCACCAGATCCTTGATGGGAGGCAGATCGTCGGTAGCCGGTATGGTGATGCGGTCCAGCGGAACGATCTGAACGGCCGACAAAGCCGGATCGCGCGGTCCCTGCCGGCTCAAATAGGTCTTCAATTGCAGCTCATCTTGCGCGAGTGCAGTCTCCGTATCCACCACATCGCGCCGGCTAATAGCGAGTTGCGCCTCCGCGTTGGCCTCTTCCAAGGGCGCCAACGACCCAATGCGAATTTGTTCTTTCACGTTGTCCAGCAGTTGCTGGGAAGTTTGCAACGCCACCTGCTTCGCCTTGATATTGTCGAGATCGGCGCCAAGAGCGTAGTAAGTGTTCAGCACCTGACTGGCGACGTTGATCACCTGCCCCTTAAACTGCAAATCGGTGTTCTTCAGGTTGATTCTGGCCACGGTGATGGAGCGGGCGTTGACGGCCACGCCGAAGCCGCGCAGAAGATTATGTTGGATGCTCAGAGCAGCAGCGGGCGCAACCGACGGATTGAGCAGATCGAGCGGAGCGTTCTCGTTCAAATAATGATCGGCGTAGCTGGCGGTGACGAGGCCGCCGCTGATCAAGCCCTGCTGGTAACTGCCCGAATAACTCTTGGTGTTGTTAATCAGGTTGGCTACCTCGCTCTGTATTTCGTCGGGTTGAGGATTCGAGGTGTGGCTGAAGGCCGACGTTTCCTGAATTACCGGATCGAGTACCTGGGTCACGGGGCCAATTTGCGAGATGGTCGCGTTACCGCTGGCTTTGGAGCTGCTTCCGGCGCCGGCTACGCTGACTCCGGCCGCGGCTTGGCTTCCGGCAACGCCCTGGCCGCTGGCGACGGAGCCTGCCTGACTGGCGGCACTCGGAACACCCGGCAAAGCACCGCCGGCCTGCGCGCGCTCAATGTTCCAAGTGGCGATTAACGGGTTGTAGCGCGATATTTCCAGATCGATGCTGTTTTCGAGCGCGAGAGCAATGGCGTCCTGCGCGGTGAGATACAGTTTTCCGGCGCGGATCAGCGCGGTGAGCCGGCTGGAATTGGACAGGCGCACTGGAGGTACTTCAGCCGGAAGGTAGGACCGCAAAATAACCGGCGCATGGGGACGGACCGGCGCGATCTGCAACTGCTGTGGCCAGGCCGTGGGAGTCAGCAGACAGCACAGTATGGTGGAAACGGCTTTCTTCATTGTTTTTGATCCTCCGGCAAGCTGGCGGGCAGAACGGAAGCGCGCGAAATGTGGCCATTCAACGCTTCACTCAGCGAAACGTGATTGACGTCGAGCGTGGCGCCGATGGCCTGGTCAAAAGCGATTCTCGCGTGCGTATAGTTGGCCATGGCCTGCACCTCGGAACTCTGCGCATTGGCTAAGTCGCGCTGATCCTGGACCACCTGAAACACGGTGCTGGCGCCCAACGAATTTTTCTTTTGATCCGCGGACAGCGTTTGTTCCGTGAGCACGCGCGATTTGACGGCGGCGTCATAGCGCGCGCGTGCCTGTTGCAAGCCGATAACCCCGTTCTGCACGTCCACGCGCACCTGGCTCATGCTCTTTTGCAGGTTGAGTTCATTCTGGCGGATCTCCAGCAGGCTGGTGACATAATCCGACTGAGCCGCGCGATTGCGCAAGGGAATGTTCAGCGAGAAGCCAACCGAATAGTTCGGGTAGTTGCGGCGGGCGATCTGCCCCAGCAGATTGCCGTATCCTCCCGCCAAATACTGTGCCCCGAGCATGGCGCCAACGGCAGTCAGATCGCCGGTGAGACCGTTATTAGTGAGTTCAGCGAAGGCCTGCAAAGTGGGTTTCAGAGAATTCTTGATGCCCACCAGATTCATTTGATTGGATTCGAGGTTAATTCGGGCCTGATCGATCTCCACCCGGTTGCTTATGGCAGCTTCGACCAATTGTTCCATGGGCCGAATCTCGTCCTGCTCCGGGACGCGGATGCGGTCGAGCGGGATGATGTGGACGTCGGTGAGATTGGCTGACGCGATTCCGTTCCGGCTCAAGGCATTTTTCAGCACCGTCTCCTGCTGCAGCAGGTTGGTCTGGGCAATCACCAGATCCTGCTGGCCCGTGTACAACTGCGCTTCGGCGCGCGTAACTTCGATGGGAGCGAGCGCGCCGATATCCACCTGGCGCTTATTGTCGGCGAGCAATTGCTGGGCCGTGACCAGTTCCTGCTTGCGGCTGCGCACATCCTCGTCGAAACTCACCAGGTCCCAATAAAGGTTCAGCGCCGCGGCAACCGTGGCGATGACCTGTTGCTTGAACTGCAGGTTACTGATCTTGACGTTGTTTCGCTGCACGCGAATGTTGCGCCCGTTCACCGCCCTCCCAAATCCCTGCAACAGATTCTGCGTCAGTTGCAAATCCATGGAGCCGAAGGTGTAGGGATTCAGGCTGAAGAGTTGGCTGTTCACTTTGGTGTATTGGCTGGTATAGGTGGCCTGCGCCGTGAAGCCGAAATCCCAATTCTGCACGTACTGCGCCTGATAAGTGCGCGAATTCTGGATCAACGCCGTGGTGCCCGTCAGGAACGTGTTGCTCTGAGGAATGGTGGAGTGCTGAAAATTGGTGAACAGCAACAAGCTGGGATCGAAGGACTGAATGGCTGGCCCTAATTGAGTGACGATGCCGCCGCCGGAACTCACGCCGTTGCCGGCGGCGATTCCCGCGCCCACGGAACTCAACGATACACCCTGCAAACTAACGCTCTGCGGTCCTTGCGCCACCGCCAATCCCACGCTGCGCAACGCTCCACCCGATTGCGCGCGGCGGAGCACTTCCTGCGCCAGCAACGGCGCATAACGCTGCACCTCGACGTCGATGTTGTTCTCAATGGCGAGCGCCACAACGTCCTCGGCGGTGAGATAGAGGATTCCGGACCGAATTAACGACTCCAGACGCGCGGTGTTCGCCAGAACGGCCGGGGGCACGGAGCGAGTCTGATAGGGCCGCGTCAACCAGCTCAAACGATTGCCGGGAGGCGCGTCCACGCGCACCTCAGTTTGAGCGCTCGCGGGCGCGGTGAGCAGAAAGAAGACGCTCATGGCGGAGATTGCCGATTTGAAATGAATCATGTAAGGACCTAAGGTCTATTTAAGCGCGCCGGAACGGGAAGATAGCACTTTGTTCCTTCACGAAGCTACGAAATCGGGTTGGGGCGGGTTCCGGGAAAGACGCGCACCTGGGCCAATCGGCTATATTACCCGGCGTCTGGCTTCTCAGGAAGCTTCACGGCCGCACCGGCTTGGCCGCGTGGATAACGCGGCCCGAGTTTTCTGACGAAGGCGGAAAAATCATCGCCCTCCAAGCCATCCGGAAATTCTCCCCGTTCTATCCGCTCCAGGATTTCCTTTGCCGGGAGTTCTGCGTCGGCATCGGACAGGTCGAGGTCAAGGGCCTCTTCAATCGCCATGACAATCTCGACAATGTCCAGGCTGTCGCGCACTTCGGATTCATTTTACGGCAAACTGAAAGCCTGTGAGACCGTCATGATTGCACGCCACTGGCGAGGCTGGACCGAACCCCGGAACGCCGACGCTTACGAAGCTCTTTTGAAGGACAAGGTGCTTCCGGGTCTGAGCCAGGTGCAAGGCTACCGGGGTGGTTATGTGCTGCGATCGGATGGGCGAGATGAAACGGAGTTCGTGGTCATCAATTTCTTCGATTCTCTGGAAGCCGTGAAGATCTTCGCTGGCGCGGAGTACACCGTTCCCGTTTTCGAACCGGAGGCGCGCGTCCTTTTGTTGAGAGTCGAGCCGGTCGCGAATCATTATGAGGTGCGGGTGCAAAGCCTGTAGTTGTCGGATATGCTGTGGATAGCACTCCACAATGGAAACCATTCAGATCGTCTTGGACACAAAGCTGATCAAGGCCGCTGATAGCGCAGCAAGGCGTCAAAAGGTGAATCGATCCGCGCTCATTCGCCAGGCGCTCGAAGAACACCTGAAGCGGCTGCGTGTGATGGAACTCGAAGAGCGCGACCGCCGTGGATATCAAGCTCATTCGCGGCGTATAGAAGAATATCTTCCCTGGGAGGAGACTGCCGCTTGGCCGCAAGACTAAAGGGCGGTGATGTCCACCTTTGCCAACTTGCAACACCGGACAAGAAACTGCCGGTTATTATTCTCACTCGCGATAGCGCTATTGGCCACCTTCGACCGTAACTCTCGCCCCGACTACCTCCACCGTCCGCAACGTGCGATCGGAAGTGGTCTTGGATGTGGATGACGAAATGAAGGGCCCCTGCGCCGCGAACCTGCACAACGCGGTCACGGTGTCGCAGGACCGCCTAGGCAAGCGTGTTGGCAGCTTGAGCATAGAACGGATGCAAGCGGTCTGCGTTGCGCTGCGTTTTCGCTCGGATGGGCTGAGAGGGCTGTCCTCGTGAAGGCGAAGAGAGCGCTCAGAACGGCTTCGAGGCTTGCCCACTTTTTCGTCAATCTCCGCAAGGGCGTTTTGGTGACACCGTATGGCGACTAAGTTACGGCCGCCCCGGAAAAACGCCTGAAGAATTTACATCATGATGACCGGGAAGCGGGCTCGTCGTGCTCGTCTAGAACAAGTGTGGAGGAATAGAGATTCTTCACCTCCATATTTCGCCACTGGACCTGACTCGCGGCTTCACCCCGAAAACAACAACGAGCCCCAGCGGGCCAGGGAAGCTGCGCTAGCGCGCCGCGAAAAACGTGAAATTTGGTGCTGTCCCCAATTTGGAGGGCATGGTACAAATGGGGTTATATGGTGCGCCTAGAGACCATTCTGACTTCCTGGAAAGCGGTGCGGGAAGACACCGCGGGTGCGGTGGAAGCATTCCCAGCGGACGATTTGCGCTTTCAGCCGCTGCCGGACGTGATGAGTTTTGTGGACATTGCGCGTCATATCCTGGAATCGTCACATGCGTTGGCCGGGATGCTCCTCGACGGCGTAGAGAACATGATGGTTCCCGAGTTCCGGCCGATGGTGCAGAAGTATGCGGAACAGGTTCGAGTGCCGGAAGAGAAGCAGGCGCTGACGAATCAGTTGCGGGGAGCGCTCGAACAGCAGCTAACGAAACTGGCGGAGCAATCCCCGGAGTTTTATACGACCGAAATTACCCGGTTTGACGGCCAACGGGTGACGCGGCTGGAAATGCTCCAGTTTGTAAAAGAGCACGAATTGACGCATCGCGCGCAGCTCTTTATGTATCTACGGATGAAGGGCATCGTACCGCCAACCACACGCCGCCGGTTGGCTAAAGCCAAGGCATAATCATTCCGATTGAGAAGCTTGTTATATAAAGGTTTTGCTCCGGGAGGGAAACCATGGTGAACTGTCCGAAGTGCGAAGCTGTGATTGATGTGGATGTCGAAGAACTGGACGAAGGCGAAGCCGTGAGTTGTGATGAGTGCGGAGCCGATCTAACAGTGACCAGTCTTGAGCCGCTCGAGTTGAGCGCCGACCCCGACGACGAAGACGAGGAAGACGAAGACGAGGAGGACGACTTCGATTTCGATGAAGACGAGGATGAAGACGAGGACGAGGATGAGGAGGAAGAAGAAGACGAAGAGGATTTTTAGTCTCCTGCTTCCGCTGGCCCTGCTCGCTCCGCTCGTCAGAGGTGAAAATGCCGGGGGTGAGAAGAAGGTGCCCGCGCCCTACGCCGTTGTCGTGGTGACGGTGTTTCGCGAGCCCGGTTTTGCCTTGGGTGGCGCCGAAGTGAGTTTGGCGCCTGACGCTGGCCCTGGCCAGGCGTCGAAACCGCGCAAGGTTACTTGCGATGCACGCGGCGAGTGTGCGTTCCGGGTTTCAGCCGAACC
Organism: Bryobacteraceae bacterium; assembly: GCA_035314765.1. Lineage (GTDB taxonomy): Bacteria > Acidobacteriota > Terriglobia > Bryobacterales > Bryobacteraceae > DATFZA01. The sequence continues at coordinate 6,630 of DATFZA010000141.1, read as the reverse complement.
CCGGAGTTACCTGGTGCGCGCCTGGGCGAAAGGTTTTCATCCCGAAGAAAAGCACGTCGAGGTCCATGGCGAAAGCGAACGCGCCGACGTGACTCTAGAGCTGCACGCGGAATCCAAATAGTGCGCCAAGTCCAAGAACGCAAAATCCAGGAAAATGTCCCGGTTTGACGTCGTGATCGCCGGTGGCGGCCCGGGTGGGCTGGCAGCGGCGGAAGCGGCTGCGCGCGGCGGCTGCCGTACCCTGGTCATCGAGCAAAACAGCGAGATCGGCTCGCCAGTGCGCACCAGCGGCGGCAGCTTTATCCGCGACCTGAAAGAATTTGGAATTCCCGCGCATCTCTACCATCCCATCAAGCGCTGCCGTTTTGTCTCTCCCAACCAAGAAGCCGCGTTCGATTATCCGCGCCCGGTTGCCTGCGTGATCGATGTGCGCGGCGTCTACCAACATCTGGCCGAGCGCGCCATCGACGCGGGCGCCGAACTCTGGCTGGCGACCGTGGTGGATTCAGCTCTGATGGACCAGGGCCAGGTGCGCGGCGTAAGGACCAGAAGCAAGGGTGACGTTGCCGCTTCGCTGGTGATCGACGCAGCCGGATACCGCTCGCCTCTGTTGCGCCAGACCGGCATTCATGGGGGTTTCGAGCGCTTCGGAGTTGGCGCGGAGTTTGATTTGTACGCTCCGCATTGCAATCAGGACGAGGTGGTGCTGATTGTCGGCAACCAAGTCGCCCCTTGCGGGTACGCCTGGTACTTCCCCTGGGGCCGCGGCCGCGTGCGCGCCGGTGTCGGTATAATTCACGGCGATTCCCGCGAACAACCCGAAGCCTATCTGCACCGCCTGGTGGAAAACGCCGCGCATTTTGGAGTGAACCTCGATGGCGCGCAACCAGTGGAATATCACCACGGCCTCATTCCGTCCGACGGGCTACTGAACCACTTTGTCGCCGGCGGAATTTTGGGCGTAGGCGATGCCGCCGGACAGTCCTCGGCGTTGCTGGGCGAGGGTATCCGTTGGTGCATGCAAGCCGGGCGGATGGCGGGAGAAGTAGCTGCGGAGGCGGTGCGCGCTCAAGATTTTTCCGGAGCGTTCTTACGCCGCTATGAGCGGCGGTGGAAAGCGGCGCACGGCACAAACTTGCGAATCGGGTCGATCGTCAACCGGCGGATCGCGCGCTACGATGACGCCAAATGGGATCGGCGTACCGAATTGCTAAAGCTGCTGACGCCGGATCAGTTTGCCGAAGCGTTGAGAACCAATTTTGTTTCCGGTTGGGTCTTTCAAGTGGTGCGCAAGCATCCCAAGCTGCTGGCGGAAGGCTTCCGGCACATTTTGGCCGGACAGGAGAAATAGTGGGAACCATCATATTGGTGCGCCATGGCGAAAGCGTGGCCAACCGCGACCGGCATTTTGCGGAATCGGGAGAGAATCCGCTCACGGAATTGGGATTGCAGCAAGCTCGCGAGTTGGCGCCGATCGTCGGGTCGCGATTCCGGCCCGCCAGGATTCTCAGCAGCGCGTTTCTGCGTGCGCGCCAAACTGCGGGGATTCTCTCCGATCGTCTCTGCCTGCCCGTGGAAGTGATCGAGGGCATTCACGAGCGCGATTTTGGCAGCCTCAAAGGCTTGCCCTACCAGCACTATTGGGACATGAAGCGGGCGGACCCAGCGTACGATCCGGCGCGCGATTGGATCTGGGAACCGCCGGATGGCGAAAGCCGGGAAGCAGTGCGCGTACGCGTGATCGCGGCGCTCGAGCTAGTGGCAGCGCGATTTGCAAAAGAGGAAGTGCTGGTGGTTTGCCATGGCGTGGTCATCTCTTCCGTGTTTGCGCACATCACCGGGAATTGGGACGAGGCCCCCATTCCGGCCAACTGCGGACTCGCCCTGCTGGAGCATGCGGACGGCGAGTTCCGCGGCGTGACGGTGCTAGACGGCTGCGCCGTCACGCCTTCGCGCCAAGCTGAGTCGGAAGCGTCGGTTACCCTGCGGCCTCATTCCCAATGAACTAACCCCCCTGCGTCTTCCACCACCACCGCTTCGTACTTTTCGAGCATCGGCATCAACACGCTTTCCAATTCACGCTTCCAGAGTTCGCCGTCGTAGAACTTGGCTTTCATCGGCTCGCGCGAAGCGAGGTCGGGAAAGCCGCGCATGAAGAAGAACGTATCGGGGTCTTCCACGGATAGAAACGGCCCCAAAATCTTCATTCCGATTTCCGCGTGCGCCGGAACCGACTTGCACAGGAATATCTCGAGGAATTGCGAGCGGCAGCCCGGCTTGGTCTTATAGGTCCTCATTTCTATGATCATGGAAAGCCTTTCCAATCTTGCGTTGCACGTAGCCTGGCGTCTCGGCGTCGTCGGCTAGCCGCGCATCGGGAACGGGCGCTTGCGCCTCCAATCGAAGAGGAAGAATTCCCGCCCAAATTGGCAACTCATAATCCTCCTCGTCATCCAACGGCGGCCCGGTGCGGATTTTGGATGAGGCTTCCTCGATTGAAAACTCAAGCACCGCCGTCGCCTTAAGTTCTTTCTCGGTGGGGCCGCGCACATCTTTCCAACGTCCCGCGATCACGTGGTCCGAAATGATGCGCAATGCCCGCTCTTTCTCCGCCGCGTCACCAATTTTCCGGGCCATGCCAAATGCCGTAACCGAGCGGTAGTTCATGGAATGATGAAACGCCGACCGCGCCAGCACCAGCCCGTCCACCAGCGTTACCGTTACGCATGCCGGGATGCCGGTTTCGAGCTGGCGTAGCATTCGGCTGGCGGCGGAACCGTGTAAGTACAGCTTGTCCCCTTCCCGGCCATACAGCGTCGGAATCACAAAAGGCTGGCCGTTCACATTGAATCCGACATGCGCCAGAAAGCCCGCATCCAAGACAGAATTGACGATCTCCGGTTCATGTGAGCCGCGATTGGGCAGTCGGCGAAGTTGAGTCCGTTCAGTCACCGTCATTTTTCTTCTCGAGTCTTGTCTCGTGTGGCGTTCATGATCCAATTAGTCTCCCACGTCGTTCCCCCATCCGCCGAGAACGCCTGTTCCCACCGGGTGATATCGGCGGAAGTCACCGTCCATATATAGCGGACAAAGACCATGCGGCCATTGAAGTCTTCCTGGTCAAAAAACTCGCCCCGATTGCCTTTAAAGTTTCCTACCATCGCGGGAAGCGAGATGACGCCATTTTTTTGATTGGCCCAGTAGATGCTCCACTGGTGAGATTTGGAATCGTAAGTTCGCACGGTCATGCCCTCGATGTGGCCAGTGGGGCTATCGGCTTCGTACTCGTCCATATTGGCACGGCCTTCCCAAACTGGTCGAGCAACTACCGTGCCCTCAAACTCCACCCATTCGCTGGAGCCGGTTAGAGGATGCACGAGCCGGCGATTGTGGACCTTCCAATGACCGAACTCGAAATCAAAGTCGTGCTGGCCGTCTCTTTCAGCCGCGCACGCCTGATCCGGAGCAAGATACGAAGCAAAAGTCAGAGCACTCAATACCAGATACATCAGTTTATGCATTTGTCTTTCTCCTTTCTAAGACAGCTACAGGATGCCGCAAGCCGTGGTATTTTGAAAGCGCCACTTTCTATGCAATTGGCAATACCACTTTTGAGAACCCGCGGACCGCTCTTCCGGCAACTCTATCTAGGCCTGCGTGAAGCGATTCTGTCCGGCGCATGCGCTAGCGGCGAGAAGTTGCCATCTACGCGAGACCTGGCCGAACAGCTCGGCATCTCCAGAACGGTCGTATTGCTGGCATACGATCAGCTCCTGGCCGAGGGTTTTGCGGTGGGTCGCGCCGGGTCGGGAACCTACGTCTCCAGCGGCGTGTTTGTCAGCCGCCCAACACGGCCTGAAGTTTCGATCCAGCCGCGCCTCTCGAGTTTTGGATCCACAGCAGCGGCCGCATGGTCGGCCGTCAACCTTCCGCCGCGGCGGATGGGTTCGTTTCGCTACGATTTCGCCTACGGCCGGAGCGACCTGGAGATCTTCCCCTTTGAGATGTGGCGGCGCATTCTTCTGCGCTGCGCGCGCAAAGCATCGGTCTCGGAACTGGATTACGGCCCAGCCTGCGGGAACCTCAAATTGCGGGAAGCCATCTGCGCTCATCTACGGCGCTCGCGCGCGGTCGTTTCCGATCCGTCGCGGGTGATCGTCGTCAACGGCTCCCAGCAGGCGCTCGATCTCATCGCCCGAGTTCTGATCGAGCGCGGCGACCGGGTTGTGATTGAGGATCCGAGCTATCAAGGGACCAGAGAGGTGCTTCGAGCCGCGGGCGCCCGTATGCTTCCGGTAGCGGTGGACCGCGATGGCCTGAACACCGCCAAGCTCCCCTCGAATGCCCGGATCGCTTTCGTAACGCCTTCGCACCAGTTTCCATCTGGCGTGATCCTATCGCTGGCTCGGCGGCTGGGGCTTCTCGACTGGGCCAAGCGCGAGAACGCGGTCATCGTCGAGGATGACTACGACGGTGAGTTTCGCTATGAAGGGCAACCGATCGAGTCCTTGCAAGGTCTGGATCGGGAAGGCCGCGTGATTTACATCGGAACATTTTCGCGGACTGTGTTTTCGGCCCTCCGCATCGGTTATTTGATCGCGCCAAAAGCGCTGGTCCCGGCGTTCACGGCGGCGAAATGGTTATCCGACCGGCATACGGCCACGCTCGAACAGCAAACGCTCGCGGAGTTCATCGCCAGCGGAATGTATGAGCGCTACCTGCGATCCGTCCGGCGCAGAAACGCCGCCCGCCGGCAGGCTCTGCTCGAGTCCATTAACAAGTACCTGGGCGGCGGCGTGGAGGTCACCGGCGACGGCGCCGGAGCCCATGTCGTTCTGTGGCCCAAGCGCCAGGTTGACGAGGAGAGCGTCATTCGAGCCGCCGCTGCCCGCGGAGTCGGTATTTATGGAATATCCTCCTATTTTCTGCTAAAAGCCAAAAGACCCGGGATTCTGCTCGGTTACTCACGCATGCGGGAATCGGAAATCCGCGAAGGTATCCGCCGGCTAAGCGAAGTATTGTAAACACCATGTGGGGCAAGTTATCAACCTGCGGCGGGTTATTAACCCGGTTATTAACCCGCCTGCGCCAGAATCCGATCATGCTATAATTCCCGCATGCCCTTGCTCAATCGGACCTTTGCCCAGATCGCTATTCTCGCAATTACTACCGCGAGTTCACTGGCCGCTGCCGACAAGCCGGAACCGGCCCCGCGTTTTACCGCAAAAAGTTTGGATGGTGAAACATTCAACAACGATTCAGTTAAAGGCAAGGTGGTCCTGCTCCAGTTTTGGGCGACCTGGTGCAAATATTGCCGGGGCGAACAGCCGATCGTCGATACCTTGAATTCAGAATTCAAAGACAAAGGCCTGCTGATTCTCGCCATCGACGTGGGCGAGTCGAAGAAGAAAGTGAAGAAATATCTCGACGAGTCTCCACGAGAATGCCGCGTCGTCCTCACGGAAGATACCAATCTCGCCGCCATGTTCGCCGCCAGCGTCTATCCCATCTACGTGGTGATCGATCGTGACGGAAATGTTGCCGGCACGCAGCGCGGCGCAGCGGGTGAACGCTCTTTGCGTCGCCTGCTCGGCAAGGCCGGTTTGGAACCCGAGTAGAAGTTTGGAACCCGAGTAGAAGCCGGCGACTTCAAGCCCGAAACAGCGGCGTCATCCCCGTGGTGGATTCGAGCAGCGCCTCGCGCTCCCTGGCGCTCATCGGCGTAAACGATGCGGCCGCTTTGAGCGCCATCTCGAATAGCCCGGAGTCGCCCGGTGGAATCGTGGCTGTCACGTCTTCCGACAAGGTGAAGCGCACGGCCTCGCGCACCCGAGCCTCATCGTCGATCGGCTCATACCAGCACTTGGGATACTTTGTGGCGGTGCGATCGACCCCCTCAAGCCATGGCCCCTTCGCCATCGCCTTCAACGCCAACCGGGCCATCCCCAGTTGCTTCGCCCGCGCCAGAATCCGCGGCCCGAAATTCCCTTGCGCGTAGCAAACATAGTTCACCGGAAACAGCACGGAATCGAGCGGAAACTGGCCCATCAGCGCTAAAGCCGCCGCAGCCGAGTGAGCCGAAAATCCAAGAAATCGGACCTTGCCTTCCTCGCGCGCCAGCAGCAGCGTCTCCCCGGCGCCGCCTGGGCCCAGTATCTGCGCGACTTCTTCCACTGTCTTCACGGAATGAAACTGGTACAGATCGAAGTGGTCCGTCCGCAGCCGTCGCAGGGAGCGCTCTAATTCCATGCGGGCTCCCGATGCCGTCCGATCCATGGTTTTGCAGGCGAGAAACACGTTGTTGCGGAACGGCTCCAGCGCCGGACCCATCTTCTCCTCCGCTTCGCCGTTTCCATAGAACGGTGCGACGTCAAAGTAATTGATGCCGCGCTCAACGGCGGCGATGACGTTCTCGTTGCAAGCGGTTTGATCGGCGCGGCATAACAGCACGCCGCCGAATCCGATAATTGACAGGTCGATCCCCGGTTGGTAGGGTCTTCGCGGAAGTGGAGTGACGTTGCGGGCGGCAGCGGCGGACATGCGTCGAGCATAGCACCCGAGCATCGCACCCGCGCTGGGCCTGCTGAACTTATAATGAGACCACATGCGTTACGTTTTGTTGGTGTCGCT
>DATFZA010000140.1:0-5748 GCA_035314765.1 Bryobacteraceae bacterium | reverse complement strand
CGACCAGCAGACCGGCCAATATTCAGCGACCTGGCAGCCGGTGTACCCCTCCGCGCAAGCAACCATCATCGTGCGCGCATCCGAAAGCGGGTTTCAGCCTGCAGTGGCGCAGTTGACGGGCGCGGTTGCGGCCAACAATCTCACCCCTCCCGTGCTCGCTACGCACGGAACGCTGAACAACTTGAATCCGGTGGTGGGAGGCGCGCTGCTCGCGCCGGGAACCATCGCGCAGGTCTACGGCTCGGGGCTCGCGAGCCAGACCGCATCTCCGGGAGTGACGCCTTTGGTAAGCGTCTTTAACGGCGCCAGCTTCATCGCGGGCGGCTTGCTCGCGCCACTCTATTACCTCAGCGCCGGCCAGCTCGATGTGCAGATTCCCAATGAGCTGAAGCCTGGCCAGCAATACGCCATCATCGCCACTGTCAACAACGCCTATACTTTGCCGGACGTGCTCGATCTCAACCCCGCAACACCCGGCGTCGCCGCCCTTGCTGACTCCACCGTGATCGCACAGCACTCCGATTATTCATACGTGGATGCTAATCATCCGGCCCGGCCCGGAGAAGTTCTCACCATCTATCTGGCGGGCATGGGCGCGACCAACCCGGCCGTGGCTTCCGGCCAACCATCCCCATCTACGGAGCCGTTGGGGCGCGTGACGATAGCGCCCACGGTGCTGGTGGATTCTCAAAACGCCGGCGTGCAGTTTGCCGGCCTCACTCCCGGTGCGGTGGGACTCTATCAGATCAATTTCACGGTGCCACTCAATAGCGCCTCAGGCATGCTGAACCTGGTGGTGATGCAGAACGGAGTATCCAGCAACACGACCAAACTTCCTGTCAGTCAGTAGGGGAAAGGCTCTTAATTAACCTTTAGAATGAGCGCTGCGGCGCACAGGAAGAAAAATGAAACGGGCGAATTTCGCGGCGCGGACGGGGACACAGCGGGATCGAGTCCGAAATCCTCCGTGAAAGTTTACCGTAGCTGTGTCCCCTGGCGCATGGCCTGAAGGCAGGTTTTCGAGTGTGCGGCCGGCTATCAATCAGTCGGCCTGGGCGGGCTACAAACCGAGGTTACAAACCCGCCGCCGGCTAATACCCAACCCGCCTGGCACTTCAAAAAGCTTGCGCCGCGGACGACCCTGTGAGGGTCCGTCGCGCGGCGCGTTCTTGCTGCAACCCAACCTCGTCTATTTTAGGCTGGGCGCTGTGCCAGGCAGAGCATAGCGCAGATTGAGCCAGAGCATATTCGTGGTCGCCTGGCTGAGTGCGCCGGTAGCAACATACCAGGGATTGCGGAACAAGTAGGAATACTGGATGTCGAAGCGCAGTTGGCCCCACTTCGGATCGCGCCAGAACGTATTCTGTAAGCCGACCGTCAGTTCATCTATGGTGCGGTTGTTGCTGTTCGCGGAGCCGGTATATCCATACCCAACCGGCTTTCCGTTAGTGTCGATATTCACGCTACGTCCAAAATAGTCGATGCCATAGTAGCCGTAAAGGACGAGATTCTTGGTGGCTTGAGCTTCAAACCCGTCAATCGTTCCAAACGCCTTCACCAGATTCAGGTTGCCGTTTGCGGCCACAGTCAGATCGGGTCCCGAAGCAAAGAGGTAGCGCGCGCCGCCATTGCCGTAGTAGACGTTCTCAAACAGGCGGAATTTGCCCCCTTTAATCAGTTCCAGATTGGAATTGATGAAGACCGCGCCGCCTTCTTTGGTGTGCTTGGTAAAATCGACCGGATCCACGATGCGGTAAGTTCGCTCCTCGCCGCCAACTTCAAAGTGCAATAAGTGTTCGTTCACCACCGGATCGAACGCTATCTTGGTCACGAGATCCGGATGGACGGTAGGAACAGCGAAGTTTTGCGCATTGGTATTGATTTGGTTGGCCAAGCCAGCGGATAGCGCGGACGGATAGGTAACCGTCGCGGATCCTGAACCGCCACCGCCGTACTGCTGAGCCTCTTCAGCCGCGAAGCCCCAGGCGATGGTCTCGGTAGGGTGCCATACCACGCGGAACGTGGGTATGCGAGCCCAGGGGAGTCCAACCAGGTAGTTCACGTCGCCAGTCAAGCCGATGAACACGTCCGAGCTGGTCACAGCAATGCCTTTTCGACTGGGCGTTAGCATACTCCAGCCTTGGCCCCCGAGAAGTTCAATCTTCCCCTTGCGAACATCTACAAAAGCCAGGCGGAGACGCAACACAGCACTGTTGGTGTTGATCAGGATGCCGGCCGGCTGATTGCCCAGGAAGTCCGTCTCAAATATCCCGAGAACTTTCGCGCCGTGGACGATCGTGTCAAGCCGTAATCCGAGGCGCGAGTTCTGCGGACTCAGTTGCCCGTCGTACTGCTTTCCCGCAACCGTGTTCGCAAACGGAACAGCGGCAAAGTTTGAACCGATACCGCTGCCCATGTTCTTGCTGCGGAACACGTATGTAAGATCCATCCACCCGTATGGCAAGAGGTAAGTGTCGCCGATCTTCAGCTGCAGTGGCGAGGGCGCATCGCCGCCCTGGGACATTTTGGAATTCACGACGGAAGAAGGTACCGCGTTGCCGCTGCCGGGGATGACCGGCGAAGTGGTGGCCACCTCCCCGAGTGTAGGCGAGGGGAGCGAAAATCCCGACTGCTTCTCGTCAGTAGCGGGGGCGGTGGGCGAAGTGGCCCGGTTGAGAATTTTCTGTTGTGCCTCTAGCGCCAGCCGCAACTGTTCAATCTGCCGCTGCTGCACCGCGAGCTGCGCCTTCAGGCGCTCAAACTCTTCGCTAGAAATCGGCGCGTTCTTGTCCTTAGGCGCTTGCGTGGCCGTGCCGGAAGCTTCGTTCTCGGCAGCGAAAACCGGAAGTGCAAATAAGCACGTAAGCGCGCATAGTAGCCTTACTGTCATCTATAGACTCCTCTGTTTCTTGGATTAATGCCTTGTTGAGCATAACCGTGCGCTGTTATGGTTGCATGATTATTTGGTTAATATTCGATTACAGACTGCCGGAAGTCCCCTGAGCCATAGCCTCGGCCAGGCGGCCTAAACCGGCGTAAGCGCATTGACGCCAGGCCAAATTCTGTTCTACTATTGTGTCGTTTACGATTTTCGTTGACGGAGTTCGATTCTGAATCAGCCAGCCGCCGACCGCGATTTATACTCCGGGCTGATCCGCTTGCATATCCTGCACCACGCCTCGGAGGAGCCGATCTTTGGTCTCCAGATGTCGGCGGAACTGGCTCGTCACGGGTACTCGCTCAGTCCGGGAACATTGTACCCTCTGCTGCACGGACTGGAGCGCAAAGGCTATTTGAAGTCCACATCCAAGCGCATTGGCAGCACCGTGCGGCGGTTGTACCGCGCCACTCCTGCCGGAAGGGCGGCGCTGGCCGCCGCCAAGATCAAGGTAAGGGAGCTTTTCGGTGAGATTATCGAAGGGAGCTAGTATTCTCGCATGGGCGGCTTGTGTAAGCGGCCAGACACTCACACTCCCCGACGCGGTGGACCGCTCCGTCCGTCAATACCCTTCCGTCCGCGTGACCCGGGAACAGGTCCAATCCGCGGTGGCGCAGATCCAGCTTGCGCGCACGGCTTATCTGCCTCGCGTGGATGCCATTGCGCAGGTGGACCGGGCGACTCACAATAACGTCTTTGGCCTGATTACGCCAACTAGCGGCATTATCACGGCCGTCACGGGTCCAGTGCTCAATTCCAACAGTGGATCGAACGTATGGAACAGCACGGCCGGTTTTCTGGTCGCGTGGGAGCCCTTCGATTTTGGCCTGCGCTCGGCGAACGTAGCGGTTGCCGAGGCCAGCCGCAATCGCGCCGAGGCCGCCGTCGTCCGCACTCAATTCGAATTGAGCGCGTTGACCGCCGACGCATATCTGACGGTGCTGGCCGCCGAGCAAACCGTGAAGGCTGCCCAGGCCGGCGTTGAACGGTCGGAGACGCTGCGGCGCATTGTGGATGCGCTGGTACGGTCTGAATTGCGGCCCGGCGCAGATCTTTCCCGCGCTGCCGCGGAAGTGGCCGTCTCCGAAACGCAAGTCATCCAAGCCGAGCAGGCTGTGGTTATGGCGAAGGCGACGCTAGCGCAGTTGACCGGCGCAGAGCTATCTCAACTGGAGGTGACGCCCGCAAACCTCCTAGCGCTGCCCCCTGAGGCCTATCTCGCCGGCCAGCCGCTCGTGAACAATCCAATCGTCAAGGAACAGGCTTCGGTCGTCGAGGAGGCCAGGGCGAAATTGCATTCGCTCGATCGCACTTATTTTCCCCGATTTCAGTTGCAGGCCATGGATTACGCGCGCGGTTCCGGAACTCTTCTGGACGGACATTCACAAGGCGGCGCCAACGGTCTCGGCCCCAACATCAATAACTGGGCGATTGGCTTCACTGCGACATTTTCGATCTTGGATCTGCCCGCTCTGCGGGCTCGAGAGGCGGCCCAGTCGGCGTCGATTCGAGCTGAGAACAGCCGGTCCGATCAGATTGCCGTTGAACTGAAAGGCCGTTTGAATTCGGCCCAAGCGGCGCTGACTGGCGCAACACGCATCGCGGCGGTGATTCCGGCCGAACTGGAAGCGGCGCGGAAAGGCATGCAGCAGGCGACGGCACGTTACCAGGCCGGCCTCGGAAATGTCGTCGAAGTTGCCGATGCGCAACGCTTGCTCACACAGGCTGAAATCAATGACAGCCTGGCCGCATTGGGAATCTGGCGCGCACAGTTGGGAGTGGCGGCCGCTGGCGGCGATCTCCAGCCATTTCTCGATCGGGCGGGGAGGTAGCGATGCGCCTGGTTCTCCACTCCCTGGCCCGGCCGGTCACGGTGATCGTGGCGGTCATCGCCATTGCGCTGTGCGCGGGACTGGCGATCCAGCGCATGCCGGTGGACATATTTCCGCCATTGGGCGATCCCGCCATTTACGTCGCGCAACCCTTCAGCGGTATGGACCCGGCGCAGATGGAAGGCTTTCTCACTTATTACTACGAGTACCACTTCCTCTATATCACCGGCATTGAACACGTGGAGAGCAAAAGTATTCAGGGCGCGGCGCTGATGAAGCTGGTGTTTCACGGCGACACAGACATGAATCAGGCCATGGCGCAGACCGTTGGCTACGTCAATCGGGCGCGTGCCTTCATGCCCCCAGGCGCCGTGCCTCCGTTCATTACGCGCTTTGACGCGGGCAGCGTGCCCGTGGGCCAGCTGGTGTTCTCGAGCCCCACGCGCAGCCAGGGCGAGATGCAGGACATCGCGCTCAATCGCATAAGGCCGCTGTTTGCCACGCTGCCGGGGGTCTCCGCGCCCCCGCCTTTTGGAGGGAACCAGCGCACCATCGTAGTCCGGCTGGACCCCGACAAATTGACGCAATATCAGATCTCGCCGGAAGAGGCCATCGCCGCCGTGAGCCATGCCAGCCTGGTGATGCCCTCCGGCGTGATCCGTATTGGCGATTTCACCCGGCTGGCGACCACCAACGCTGTCTTGGGCGGCAATCTCGCTGACCTGCTCACAGCGCCGGTGCGGGCGCACGCGGGCGCCACCGTGCATTTATCCGACATTGGGACGGTCGAGAACGGCACGGATATTGTAACGGCCTACGCCCACGTCAATGGGCGCAGGACGGTGTATATTCCCGTTACCAAGCGCTCAGACGCCTCCACTCTCGCCGTCATCAACCGCGTAAGAGCGGAAATCCCGAATTTCAAAAAAGCCGTCCCGGAAGACGTGGACATCCGGCTGGAATTCGATCAGTCGCGTT
>DATFZA010000139.1:0-6968 GCA_035314765.1 Bryobacteraceae bacterium | reverse complement strand
CTATTCGAACTCGAAGTTCAACCGGGTGGACCGGAAGGGCGGCCAGATACGACAGCGGGCTCGCAGCCCATACGCATAATCGGCCGGCCCCAAGGTGTTCGGCCCTGCTCTCCATGGATGGTCGGATGTTCTTCACACCTTATTCCAAGCCCGGTGAGCAATAGTAGATCGCAATTGGCCCGCGGCTGGCAAGTGCCGGCCGGGCGCTTGCTGTGCGGGGTTGCTGCGATGCCACTGTTCAATCATGCCCGGTACGATGAGTTCGGGAACACAGTGGCGCAGACTGGTTCAACTGCGAATGAATTCTTACGGGGATCCGCCCCGCCCGACTCCTTGGACGGAAGAAGGCGATGCTGGCCCACCGGGCGAGGACGGCAACGAAGTGCTTACAATAAGACTCAATGCACAAAGTGTTTCGCAACCAAAGTCTAAGGTGTACCTTGGGGACAATCCTGACGGCCGGAATAATGCCGCTTTCCGCACAGACGTATCGGGCTCCGCGCGCGCCCGACCACAAACCAGACCTGAATGGAATCTGGCAAGCTCTGAATGAGGCCAATTACGATCTCGAGGCACACATGGCGCGGGCGGCGCTGCAACTCAGTCCGGGCCCGTTCGGGCCGGTGCCCGCGAAATCGGTACTCACGCTGGGCGCGGTGGGCGCCGTGCCGCCAGGAATGGGCGTAGTGGAGGGCGGAGAGATCCCCTATAAACCCGAAGCGCTGGCCATCAAGAAGCAGAACCAGCAGGATTGGGCCAATCGGGATCCGGAGATCAAGTGCTATCTGCCGGGCGTCCCGCGCGCGGCCTACATGCCTTATCCGTTCCAAATCCTGCAAACTGTTAGCGCCTTGACCTTGGTGTATGAATACGCCGGCGCGGTGCGTAACATCTACCTTAAGGACCCTGGGCCAGCGCCCGCAGACTCCTGGATGGGACAGTCTTTCGGACACTGGGAAGGCGAGACCCTGGTCATCGATGTCACCGGCATGAATGACAAGACCTGGTTCGACCGTTCCGGCAACTTTCATAGCGACAAGCTGCATGTGGTGGAACGTTACACCCGCGTGGAACCCAACGTCATCTCTTATGAGGCAACCATCGAGGACCCGGACGTGTTCACGCGCCCGTGGAAAATAAAGATGGCGCTCTACCGGCGTCTGGAGAAGAACGCCCAATTGCTGGACTTCAAGTGCGTAGAATTTGTAGAAGAGCTGTTATATGGCCCCTACCGGAAACATCCGCTTAACAAGTAATCGAGGAGATCTAAACATGCGCAGCCGTTTTATTTCAGTCACAAGCGCCGCCGCGATAGCGTTGGCGTTGTCCATAACATCTCAGCCCGTCCTGGCTCAGGCAACCAACGCTCAGGCAACCCGTGTTTCGGCCGGCTCCAGTATGCCGCGCACTCCGGATGGACATCCGGACCTGCAAGGCACCTACGACCTGGCCACCATGACGCCGTTCGAGCGGTTCCCTGGCGACCCTCCCTACTTGACCAAGGAGCAAGCCGAAAAGCTAAAGAAAGCGGAGATCGACCGCCGCACCGCGGACAAAGGCAAAGTGGATCCCAATAAGCGCGCGGAGGTGGGAGGCGACAAAACTCCCGGAAAGACGTATTTTGAAATCCTCGAGAAAGCCGGTGGCGGTGCGGTCGGTGGCTATGACCGTCTCTGGCTGAACCAGGGCAGCAATTTCGTAATGGTGGACGGACAGATTCGTACCTCCATCGTCATCGACCCGCCGAACGGACATGTGCCGCCCTTCAATGCGGCCGCCAAGAAGCGCGGTGCCAACCAGTTCGGCCTGCCCACGTCCGACGCTGGCGAGGATACCAATGTCAGCGAGACCGCCCGAGCCGCGGCCGTCGCGCGCGGCGAGTATGACAATCCGGAACAGCGTCCGCTGAGCGAGCGCTGCCTGTTGGGATTTGGGTCGACTTCCGGCCCGCCTGCTTTGCCGGATTATTTCTATAACGATCTGCACCAGATTGTGCAAACGCCGGATTCGATCCTGATCGTCAGTGAGATGATCCACGACGCCCGGATCGTGCGCATGAACGCGGAACATCTGCCCAAGAACATCCGGCGCTGGATGGGCGATTCGGTGGGGCGTTGGGAAGGGGACACGCTGGTGATCGACACCACGAATTTCACCGACAAGACCCGCTATCATGGCTCGACGGCGGATCTGCATGTGGTGGAACGGTTGAAGCGTTTGGATGCGAAAACGCTCCTGTATCGGTTCACCATCGAAGATCCCAACACCTGGGATCGCCCGTGGTCGGGCGAAATGGCTTGGCCGGCGACCAATCAGCCGATGTACGAGTACGCTTGCCACGAAGGCAACTACGCGCTCGGCGATGTGTTGCGCGGAGCCCGGCTGCAGGAGACCGGAGCGAGCGCGGGCAAGACTCAACACTAAGACCCGGGAACAGTCCCATGGGCGCAAGCAGCGACTCGCGAAACTGACCAGTACCTGGCCGCTTCTGCAAAGGATCGAACCCCGATCCCGCGCGCCCCGTTCCTTCGGATTCGTCGCGCCCCCGCTTGACTTTGATAGCCTTAGTATTCTAGGGTAAGCAATCGACTCGGCTTTGCGGCTGTCGGACCAACTGAATCACTATGACCGAACACCAAGGTGAAGGCATTCAGAGTGTAGACACACTAATGGATTCCACTTTGGACAGTGTTGACGCAGCCGAAGAAGCCGTGCTCCGGGTAGCCCAAGAGATCGGGTTCTCAGAGGACGATTTGCACCCGATCGGTATGGCGGTGCGGGAATGCATCGTGAACGCGGTAGTTCATGGGAACCGCTACAATCACCGCAAGAAAGTTCATCTCGGAGTGCGGAAGAGTCATGATCGAATCATTGTCCTGGTGGGCGACGAAGGCGATGGTTTCGATCCCAGGTCCGTGCCCGATCCACTGGCGGATGAGAACCTGCTGAACCAGTCCGGGCGAGGTCTATTGTTAATTCAGGCGTTTATGGACCATCTTGAAATTCGCCCGCGGCAACCCTTTGGCACGGAAGTGCGCATGGTGAAATACCTGGTCAAGGAAGTTTGAAGGCCGGGCCGGTATCGACGCGGAATGCTGAGCCGGGCGGAAACGATTAGGAGAGGAAAAAAATGAGCGTAAAACTAAACATCAGGCAAGTCGGCGAAGTAACAGTGATTGATGCTTCGGGCAGGATCACGCTCGGCGACGGAGCGAGCACGCTTCGCGACGAGATTCGGGATCTGGCCACCAAGGGGGACAAGAAGATCCTCATGAATTTGAGTGAGGTGTCTTACATCGACAGTTCGGGGATTGGGGAACTGGTGTCTGGCTTCACTACCATAACCAACCATGGGGGCCAGTTGAAGCTGCTGGGGCTCAGCAAGCGGGTGAAGGATCTGCTCCAAATCACCAAGCTTTATACCGTATTTGAGGTGTTCGACGACGAGGCGGCCGCGGTGCGCAGCTTTACCTGACCAGTGGTAATCGGTACCACTGAACCTCGGCGAGGAATAAATTCGCGCCGTTTTTGAAACTCCCGGCCAGGTAGTGGGGTTCTAAACTGTCGAGGGACAGAGGTTTTGCACCAGAACGGCAACAGCAGGGCAAGCGTAGTAATTGCGGACGAGCTTGCCCTCCTGCGAGAAGGCTTGTCCGCGATTCTGCACGCCACTGGCAAATATTCGGTGGTGGCGTTGTGCGCCGACGGGGAACAAGCCATGCGAGCGATCGCTGAATTCCGTCCCGCAGTGGCGATTTTGGATTTTCAGCTGCCGAAGCTGTTTTGTCTGGATCTTGCCCGGCAAGTGCAAGAGCAAGACCTAAGAGCAAAAGTAGTAATCCTGTCAACCCGTTGCGATCGAAAATCCGCTTTGGACGCCCTGCGCGCGGGCGCCAGTGCGTTTCTCCCGAAAACTGTGCCGCCGGAAGAGATTTTAGACGCGCTGGAGCAAGTTCTCAGCACCAATCGCCCCTACGTGCCCGCGTCGATGGCGGTGGAACCGGAAGCCGACACCGCGGAACCGCAGGACGCTTTCGAGACGTTGAGTCCCCGGGAGTTTCAGGTTTTCAGTCTGATGGTGGAGGGGGTGCGCGCCAAGGAAATCGCCGCCCGGCTTCAACTTAGCCCGAAGACTGTGGACACTTACCGGTCCAACCTGATGCGCAAGCTGGATATCCACGATCTGGCCCGCCTGGTGAAGTTCGCTATCCAACGCGATCTGACGTCGCGGCGTTAGCCCTAGGCGGCAAGTAACTCCGGCGGTGGCAACTGCGGCAGCGGAACGGATATAGGAATAACAGGCGCAAGAAATAGTCTTTCAAGCGGAAGTGTGACCTGCGGAGGTTTCCCGATCCGCATTTGGGGCACTGCAAACCTGGCGAAAGTCTCATTAACCAGATAGTCGGGACTTTGGCGGATTTCTCTCACGCCGGTTTCCGCGGCGGAATATGCTACTCTATGGTTTTCCCGTCAAGAGGTTCCCCGAGTGGATAGGCTTACCCGAAAAGAATTGAAGAGTGACCACTTCGCCCTCGAAGTGCAGCATGGCGTCGAGTTCGTCAGTGGCCATCGCAAGCAGATGGGGCTGTACGCCGCGATTGCCGCCGCAGTGGTTGCCATCGTATTGGGCGTGTACTTTTACCGCCAGCATAGCGCCGTTCAGCGCCAGGACGCGCTTTCTAATGCGCTACAGGTTTTGAACGCCCAGGTCGGTCCGCAGCAAAGCGAATATACGCTGGCGTTTCCGACCGAGGACGCCCGCAAGAAAGCGTCGGTAAAAGCCTTCACCGATGTCGCGTCGAAATACAGCGGTTCTGAAGAAGGAAACTTCGCCGAGTACATGCTCGGCACGATGGCCGCCAATGATGGCAATCTGGCTGACGCCGAGAAGCGGTTGAAGCGCGTGGCCGATTCAGGGAATTCCAACGCCGCCTCGTTCGCGAAACTCGCTCTGGCGCAGGTTTATGCCGCCGAGGGTAAGCCAGCGGAAGCGGAAAAAGTGGCCCGCGATCTGATCGATCATCCCACCGCTGTGGTGTCGAAAGAACAGGCCACCTTTACGCTCGCTCACATCATCGAAGCCACTAAGCCGGGCGAAGCCCGCAAACTGCTGGAGCCTTTCCGGAGCAGTGACCGGCCGAATCTTAGCCGTGCGGCAATTAACGCGCTCGGCATCATGAACACCAAGAAGTGAGCCTGCGCCGGTTACGCCAGGATGTCGCGCGGGGCCGGGGCCGCCGCTATCCGGAGCTTCCCCACCCCTACCGGAACGATTTCCAGCTCGACCGCGACCGCATCGTCCTGGCGCGCGCGTTCCGGCGTTTGGAAGACAAAACACAGGTCTTCCCGGCCGGCGATTCAGACCACTTCCGCAACCGCCTGACCCATACCATCGAAGTGGCCCAATTCGCCCGCACAGTTGCGTCCGTGCTGGAACTGGACGAAGATCTGACCGAGGCCTTGGCGCTCGCGCACGACATCGGACACCCGCCATTTGCCCACGCGGGCGAAGACGAACTCAATCGCCAGATGCAGCGCTTTGGAGACCGGTTCGATCACAACTTTCATGCTTTGCGGATTGTGGAGTTCTTTGAGGACCGCTACGCACGCTTCCCCGGGCTAAACCTCACCTTTGAAGTGCGGGAGGGCATCGTCAAGCACTCGCATGACTTCGAACCTGGCGAAGAACCCGAACTGGACCAGTATCTGCCGGGGCTGCGTCCCCCGCTCGAAGCGCAACTGATCGACTTGGCGGACGAGGTCGCTTATGACACCGCCGACCTCGACGATACGTTCGCGGCCGGTTTTTTTTCCATGGACGAAGCGGCCGCGGCAGTTCCGGAGTTTGCCGAACTCGAAGCGGCAGTGGCCAACCAGTTTCCCGGCGCTCCGGAAAAAGTTCAGTTTCACGAAATCCAGTTGGCGTTGATGGACCGCCTGGTCTCGGGCCTAATCAATGGGACGGCCGCGGCGGCGAATCAAGCAGGAGTCGAGACGGTGGACGACGTGCGGGCCTTTCCCCAGCGGCTGGCGTGCTTCACGCCCGAGACAACCGTGCTAGCCCATAAATTGAAAACGTTTCTGGCCGGGCGCGTCTACAATTCCACGCGGCTGCACCGGGAGCGCAAGCGCTCGACAGCCAAAATCGCGCGGCTGTTCGAGCATTTTGTCCTGCACCCCAACTGCCTGCCGGACTCATTCCGCCAATCGGCCGCCAAGGCGCCGCTGCATCGGGTAGTGTGCGATTACATTGCCGGCATGACTGACGGCTATTTTCTGCGCTGCTACGCGGAACAAAAACTGGACCATTGTCCATAGCGGTATGCGGCGCGTTCTTCCCTATGTCACGGTCGCCATGCTGTTGTCGATTTGCTACGCCGCTTGGGTGATCCTTTCGCGCCGAAGCGCGAATGAAGCTATCGAGCGCTCCCGCGAACAGCACACCGCCGAAGCCGATCGCAAGGCTCTCGACCAACTCGGCGGCGGCGATCTGAAAATTCTGAATTTCTACCCAACCACGGGCCACGTTCGTCCGGGCGAAAAGGCGCTGATCTGCTTCAGCGTGGCTTTCGCGAAAGAGGTGACGATCGAGCCAGAGATTGGTTCCATCCCTCCTTCGCTCAGCCGCTGCCTGGAAGTGCACCCAAGAAAAACGACGGAGTACAAGCTAACCGCGCGCGACGCGCAAGGGCACAGCGCCAGCAAGAGCTTTCAGTTGACGGTGGCGAGATAGGTTCCGGCCGCGAATACGAGTCTCGCCTTTGGCGTCTACTGCTTTGCGCTCCCGCGCGGCGTAATGTAAATCGTCGAACGCGGCATGACGGCTGATCGTAACGCCTGACTCCTGCCACGGAAGCCCGGATTGGATATGGAACCTCGGGGTGATTGAATAGTTAGATTAGACGTACATCGGGTTAATCGCCGCCTGCTCTTCCCGATCCGCCAGCGATACCGGACTTTCATCCACT
>DATFZA010000138.1:0-13229 GCA_035314765.1 Bryobacteraceae bacterium | reverse complement strand
AGGTTGTACAAAAGCAGCTCTGCCACGGTGACGTCGACCCATTCGAAGCCGCATCGCTCGCGTGCCTGCTCGTCTCTCAGTGCGGCAATCGTGACGCGGCATTTGCCGCGGCCATGCGTCAGATAGTTGCTTAGCTCCGCTTTCGTATAGACGCGAGGGGGCAGCACGTCCGGCTGTAACTCGCCGAGATTGAAAGGAGCGGGCGGAGCGAATCCTTCCACCGAGTCTGACAAGTACAAATCCAGGAAAAAAAGTGTGTGGTAGACGGTATACCAGAATTCCGGCCGCCGCGTACGATCGCCCCATAGGTCGTCCGGACAGGCGACGATCGCATTTTCCAGCATGTCGATGGCAGCGCCGAACTGCTGCCAGATTAGCGTTTTCCAAATGGTGTCCATAGTTCGAGTCACTGTAACCCCGCGGCCATTCGCCAACAAATTCGAGGATCCGGACTATCGCGGCAAGTGCAGCATTGGAACGGCTTCAGCAGTCCCAGCATGGGCCGACAGGAGATCCCCTCTTACTGAAGCGCCCGCTTGCAGGTCACGGCGAATCGATTACGCCGGTTTGAGGAACTCGTCCCACAATCTTTTGCCACTGGTTCTCGAACGATGCAACGCTAGATATCCGAAGGGCCGTGTGAAAAGACTCTGGACTGCGTGGACGGACGCCTTTTTTCTTTTCGATATAGGCCTCATAGCCAGTCGCTAGAACGTCCTGAAGTTCTTTCCATTCGAGAATAAAAAACCGATCCTTACCGGTGCCTTTCAGCACGACAAGGACGCACATGAGATCTGGAAATGGTTCCGGCTGTCTTGAGCCAAGAACCTGGTGGTTCTTATCGTCGGCCATGTGCGCGTCCAAGAACTTGCGGATGTCGAATTGCCACGTTGGCCCGTTGATAGCCTTGACCTGGACCGCGACATGCCCGCCATATTGGCCGGAAGCGATAATGTCGTAATGCGGGACATTCCCTGCAAATGGCGTGGCGAGAAGGCCCCGCCGGCAGAGTTCACCAGCCACCAGAAACTCTCCAATTGCGCCAGTGAGTTTGATAGACAGACCTGTTGCCATGCTTGGTTCAGATTATCAAAATGCTTTTCAACACACACCTAGGGCGCCTCCCGCAAGTTGCGCCGCTTGCTCATCGGCTCGCCTGCGCAACCGTTGCGCGCAGCTTTTCGAGTTGTCCGCCCAAGCGCTTTTGCTCGGCCGGGTCTTGATCGTCACGCGCGAGTTCCTGCAGTTCGTTCAGCTTCTGACTTGCCCGGTCGGTCTCGCCGCCCTCGATGGACAGTTGGGCAAGGGTGTACACTGCGTTCCAATATTGCGGGCCTGGAGAAACCGCGCGCAAGGTAATCAGCTCTCGTTCCAATCTGGCCAGAAGCTGGTTGGCCTCTGGCGCTCGTCCAGCCTTGCGGTGGCACCGCACCTCGATAGGCCAGGCTTGCCAATACCGCAGACGTAGCTGACGGGCGTCTTGAATCTTGTAGTCGCGGCTGTACCAGTCAAAGGCGCGTATCCGTTGGCTACGCCAATTCAGCTCCCGGAGGCCCTGGTATGTCATTTCGATGATTTTGTCCGGGTCCCCGCCTTCCGCCAGAAGCCGCTCGGCTTGTTCCAGCAGCGTAGAGACTTCCGGAATCGGAGGCGGTCGTTTGGTGAATGTGCCGCCGGGACAAGCCGCGAGATACTTCTCTTTTTCAGACCGCTCTTTCTCCGGCTGGCGAAAAGCTTCCGTACCGTAGATCTCAGCCAGCGTCTGATGCGCCGGGGCGAAATCCGGATTCTGCGCAAGTATTTCGTCCAGGCCCCGGATCGCGGCGGGCGTGTTCCGGCCAACCATGGCGCGCAGCACGAGGTAGTGATACATCGGGTTGTCTTTGTGCTTCGACTCCAGTTCCGCGTATTGCTTGTCGAGAAGTTGCAGATGGCCTTCGATCCCATACTCGTGGATAGCGTCCTGGTAACGCTGGTGAGCGAAGAGACTGTCCGGATACTGATCGCGCACGGCCAGGAAGGGAGCGGCGCGATCCAAGGCCGCGAAAGGGCCGGTGACAGCAGCGGATGCGGTCTCCGCTTTTTCAAGTGCCGTTGCGACCTCAGGCGAAGGCTGGCAGAAGTTAGCAGGCTCGGCGCACCAAGCCGCCGGGAACAAAGCGAGAGAGGATATTATGCAGCGGATGTCCATGGTAGTGAAAACTTCCAGACCGCTCCCTGACGGTCGCGGCTCGGTCACGCCTTCCGAGCCGTCAGGGAGCGGTTGAATTGGTTGTTACATGACAGGCCAAAGGGCGCTACAGCGAGCGCAGGAAATCCAGGATCTCCTGCTGCTGGGTTGAGTTCAAAGCGTTGAAGGCGTTGACGACCTGGTTTGCTTCACTCCCGCAGGACTGGCTGGGCAAGTCGGCAGTAAGCTCGATCAGTGCGGGATTCACAATGGGATCGTAAAAAAACGACTCTTGAAGCGTGATATTTACGCAATAGTTATTGGAGCTGAAGTGATCTTGGATCGCCGTCAACAGGTTATTGGTGCGGCCATCGTGCAAGAAGAAGATCCGCTGTCCGATGCCCCAAAGAGGCGCCGTGCGGAATTGGTCCGGACCGGCGCCGCCCTGCATGATTCCGTCCGCCAGGGTTGAACCCATATGGTGAAGGGCGAAGTCTGAGTACGGGTGGATGGTAACGCCCGCCATGGCTGCAAACAGTGTGTTTTGTCCGCCGGACGCCCCTTTGCCGTTCTTTACGTTGGTCGTCAACGAAGGCGAATGGCACAAATTGCAACCAATCTGGGTGAACAGCGTATTTCCAGCACTGATCTGTGCCGCGGTGACGTTACCGTAGGAGGTAACGGGAGTGGGCGGCGCCAGCAACTGCATGAAGGAAGCGAAGTTGACCACGTCAGAACTCATCTCTGAAGCGGTGCCAACGGTGGTGTTGAGGTTCGGGTTGGGCTTGGTCACGCCGTTAACAATGGTGTTCGCCGTCCCGTTGATGGTATTGAGGGTATCTTCCGGCGAGGTGTTGAAGGTGCAGTTGGCGATTACCGAGTCTGAGGTGCCAGGGGGAAAGCGGTCGTTTTGAAAAAGGTTGTTGGTGACGCCCATCTCCACGTTGTAAGCTTCCCCGGCGAATATCATGAGCGACTTGTTTTGCGCCTTCCAGCCGAAACGCGTGATGGTTCCGTCGTTGCCGCTAGTGTTGAATACGCCGCCGATGCCCAAATTCGATCTTTGCGATGAGGTGGCGTTCAGGTTGTCCACCAGAGCCGAGTCGGCGACCATTTCCACCAAGCCAAGGCCGAAAGTCGGCGTCGGGATGCGGAAGACGGCGTTGAAATTGGCAATTTGGGTATCGAAGTTCGGCTGAGTCAGATTGCAGCCAGGAGCGTCCGTGCGTCCGGCGATGGTGAAAATGTCGTGCACGCCTCCGTCAAACGCGGTTCCGGCGGCATTCACGATAAAGCGCACTTCGCGGATTGGACCGGTGAGGCTCAGGAACTGAGAAGTATCCGCGGGGTTGGACGCCCCATCCAGGTTGGCGAAGCCGTTCGCTACCTGTGGATTGGTCGCTGGGCTGGACCCGCCGATTGCCGGCTGAGAATGGCAGTTAGCACAGCTAACTTGGTTAAACGCAGGTCCCAGACCGCCACCATTGGCGTCGGCGGTCGTATTGGACACCGAGACGATCTCCTGGAAAACCACCTTTGTCTCCAGGAAGAAATCCTGATCGGCCTGATTGCCGGCGGTGCTGGTGTTGTCAATGGGGCTGAAGGTGCCGCCAGCCCCCGGGGCGCCTCCGCGGACACCTGGATCGATGACCCCGCCCGCCGGGGCCGCAGCCGGGGTTGCGCTTGTGGACTTGGTTGCGGGTGAGACAGTGATTTTGGGTGTGGTTTGTGCTACTCCGCACACCGCCGATAATCCAAGACAAGCCAGACACCTACCGATGTGTCCGGCATAAGAGCGATTCAACATGGATACTCCTTCTGCGTTTCGATTCGCGCTTCCGGCGCGAGAGCTGTGAAAAAGGCGTCAAAGCGGGGAAATTGCGAATGACTCGAACAGCAGGTAGAATGGAGACGTTTGGTTGGGTGCCAATCTACCTGGTATCCGAGTTGCGGCCCTCACCCACTACGGGGGCCGCATTCTCAATGATCTTTTGGCAGCGCCTGTCACCGCGGCCCACTAATTCCGCGATTCAAACGTCCGCCAGACACGCACTACAATACTGCCGTTCCCGTTCCGGATTGGCGTTCAATGAGCACTTGCAACGGTCCCGAAAGATATACCATGCCTAGATCCGGATGTCAACGAAAAAGCGGGACGCAGTGCTGCAAAATGAGAAAATGCCCTACGAAATAAAGTAGAAAAAGTTCTATTGAATGACGTCGATCCGGGAGAGCGGCGAGAGCAGGAGCACTGCTTCGTGGCCAGTCCGGGAAAGGTTGCCGGCATGAGAAGAAGTGCGCAAAGGACGCAATCGGAAATTGCTTCGCGAAGACCACAGGCGCCAGCCCGGGCGAGTGGAGAGCTGTCCTGAACGTCCACCCGGAGAGCCATAGGTTTGCTAGTAATGTGTTCCTGCTCGGGCTGTTAGGTGTTCGTCGCCCTAGGAGCGCGACGGATTGCCGGTACCGCTGCCTAGGTTGAGGACAGAACTGTCGCGTCCGTGGGTAGTGTCTACCCGCGCGTGTTACCGAGCCCCCAAGCTACCTGGACCCGCGGAAAGTCGAATCGTGTTTACGCGGCAAGCGAAGCGAGGACGTCCGCATGGAAAAAAAGTGGGTGAAGTCGTACCCATTGTGCGGGTATTCACCAAATAATTCCGTGTCAGCCGGCAGCCAACCGCCGAAAGATCGCTGAAATGGTGAGCCGGCGGACCACCCCGTCCACGGATGCCGGGCCGAAACGGAGTATTTACTCGGAATACTGTGGCGGTCCGCTCAACCGCGGGACGCAGGTATCCGGCGATGTTGAAGTACCGACCCGCCGCGAGCGTGACGGCTACAGGGCTGATCGTCGCCCCGGAGCCCGCGACCGCCCGTCTGGTAAGCCTTTCTGTTGTTGGCTCTGCTCGCCTTACCGCGAGCCCTCGCCTCCCGCTAACCGATCGAAGAAATCGAGCGCCGTCTTGTTGATGTTGCGCTTCACTACCACCGAATTTCCAAACTCCATCCCCGCATCCACAGTCGCGTCATAGCGAGGCCACGGAGGAAGGCCTGGACCGTTAGGATCGCCTTTCACCGCAAAATTCACCCAGTATTGGAGCATCGCATCCGACAGCTTCCGGTCGGTGTCCTCCCAGGGCCGCTTCGGCGACAGGTTGCCGAACACATATTGAATCTCCGCGGCATGATAGGCCCGGTATTTGTCCGCATCTGGGCCGGGCGGGATGCGCGTGAAGTAATACAGGAACGCCGGCGCTTTGCCGGTTTTCGCTTGTTCCCGCGCCCAGGTGCGCATGTTCCAACCCATCCCTTGATCTCGGGTACTGGCATAATGAGCCTCGGCGGCGGTCGCTTCGGAATCCACCGGATACAACTTGAGAAACTCCTCACTCGACGCTCCGAAGCGCTTACGAACCGATTCCAGAAACGCGCTTTGATTCGACGAATACGGCGCCAAGGTGCGCGATTCATCGGCGTTGGAACCGGCGATCACCGGAACGTCGTTTTGCTTGCCTTGCGCGAAAATCGACGCAACACTCGCTGGAACTACGCATCCATCCACGCCCGGACGCGCGGCGATTTCCATCTTCAACAGGTCCTCCGCGGATTTGGAACGCAGTTCGGTCAGAGAGTATTTTGCTCCTGCGCGCTCCAGGTCCGCCAAGGTCCCTCCGCGGGCGAAGTTCGCGCCGCTCTCGCCGATGGCCCGCTGAAACAGGCCTTTGGCTAACGGCGACGCCTGCAGAAAATTCACCGCAGAGGAGCCGGCCGATTCTCCAAAGATGGTCACCCGCTTGGGATCGCCGCCGAAGGCCGCAATGTTCCGCTTCACCCATTCGAGCGCGGCGATCTGATCGAGCAGACCGTAATTTCCAGAAGAATGGTGCGGCGACTGGGCGGTCAAATCGGGATGAGCCAGGAAGCCGAACGCCGCGAGACGGTAATTCACCGTGACCAACACCACGCCCTTTTGGGCGAAGTTTTCGCCGTCGTAAGTCGGCGTACTGCCCGACCCGCGCGTGAAACCGCCGCCGTGAATCCAGATCATCACCGGACGCCGGTCGCTGGGTGTCTTCGCCGCCGTCCAGACGTTGAGATACAGGCAGTCCTCACTGCGGTTGGGAAGGGGCGAGTAGTAAATGGAAGTCTCGGGATAGGGATTTTGCATGCACACGGGCGAGAACTCAGTCGCGGCTTTCACACCCGTCCACGGCGCCGGCGGGGCGGGCGGCTTCCAACGCATGTCGCCAACCGGCGGCGCCGCATACGGAATTCCTTTGTACACACGCACGCCGGTGATTCTTCCATCGGCGCCGGAAACCAGCCCGCTGTCGAGGCGCACCGGATCGGCAAAGATCGCGAGCGTGGAAAATGCTGCGAGTGTGAAAAGGACTCGGTTCATAGTGAGATCTATTGCATCACATTCCTGGGACGGAGGGACGGAGGTGTCCGTCCCTGGGTTTCCGTGACAGAATAGGTATTCCATGAAAGCCTTGGTTTACGTCACCTTGAAGCCCACCGTGCTCGACCCGCAGGGCAAGACCATCCGATCCGCCCTCGTCGGCCTGGGACACGCCTCCATCGCTTCCGTGCGCCAAGGCAAGTATTTTGAAATTGAGCTGGAACCCGGTACGGACCGCCAGAAGGCGGAAAGCGAGATCGGGTCCATAGCCCAGGATGTGCTCGCGAATCCCGTCATCGAAGATTTCCGGGTAGAAATCGTGGATTGAACAACTATGAAAACCAATCGTCAGTGGCGCCTTGCCGCCCGTCCGCAAGGCATTGTCCAGAACTCGGATTTTGAGTGGCGCGAAGAAGCCGTGCCCGCTCTCGCCGACGGCCAGGTTCTGGTCCGCAACATTTACTTGTCGCTCGATCCCACCAATCGTGTTTGGATGAACGACGTCGACACTTACTTACCAAAGCTGCCGCTCGGCGCCGTGATGCGCGGATTCGGCATCGGCGTGGTGGAAGAGTCGAAGAACCCGCTATTTTCTCCTGGCGATATCGTCCAGGGACTGCTCAACTGGCAGGAATTCGCGGTCAGCCAAGGCGCCGATTTAGCGAAACTCCCCAAGTTGCCGGGCGTTCCGTTGACTGCCTTCATGGGGCTGCTGGGCCATATCGGATTGACCGCCTATTTTGGTCTGCTGGATCTCGGTCAACCGAAAGAAGGCGAGACGCTGGTGGTTTCCACAGCCGCGGGCGCGGTGGGATCTTTGGTTGGACAGATCGGCAAGATCAAGGGCATGCACGTCGTGGGTCTGACCAGCACCGACGAAAAGTGCAAGTGGATCAAAGACGAGTTGGGTTATGATGCCGCCATCAATTACAAGACGGAAAACATCCACGCCGCTTTGAGAAAGCACTGTTCCAAGGGGATTGACGTCTATTTCGATAACGTCGGCGGCGAGATTCTAGAAGCCGTCCTGAATCTGGTGAACCTGCGCGCCCGGATCGTCCTGTGCGGCGCAATCACTCAATACAATTCCGATCAACCCGCGCCCGGACCGCGGAATTTGTCCGTGCTGATTGTGAAGCGCGCCCGTATGGAAGGGTTCATCGTCACCGATTACCTGAATCGCGCCGAAGCAGCATCACGCGACTTGATCCAGTGGGCACAGCAAGGCAAACTGAAATACCGCGTGGATCTGGTGGAGGGTTTGGAACAAACGCCCAGTGCCCTGCGCAAGTTGTTCGACGGGTCCAACACCGGCAAGCTGGTGGTGAAAATTGGCCCTGAGCCCGGTGAAGGAAGGTCTCAACATGCAGGCTAGTGAAGCAATCCACGTGGATTCGCTGTTTTCGGTGAAAGGCAAGATCGCGCTGGTGACGGGCGGCTCGCGCGGTATTGGCTTGATGATCGCGCGCGGTTTTGTGGAATCCGGCGCAAAGGTATACATCTCATCGCGGAAGAAGGAAGTCTGCGACGCGGTGGCCAAAGAGCTGAGTTCGGTGGGTGAATGCCATTCCCTTCCCGCCGACCTCTCGACCCTCGCCGGTTGCCAGCATCTGGCCGGCGAATTGAAATCGCGGGAGAGCAAGCTCGACATTCTGGTCAACAACGCCGGCGCGGCCTGGGGCGGGACGATGGCGGATTACGCCGAGAAGGGCTGGGACAAGGTGATGGACACTAATGTCAAAGCAATCTTTTTCCTGACGCGGGAACTGATGCCGCTGCTGGAAAAATCCGCGACGGCGGACGATCCGGCGCGCGTGATCAACGTCGGCTCGATTGACGGGATCAAGCCGCCGTTTCTCGAAACCTACGCCTATCCCGCCAGCAAGGCGGCCGTTCATCAAATGACGCGCGATTGGGCGAACAAACTGGGCCCCAAGAACATTACCGTAAACGCCATCGCGCCCGGTCCGTTTGAGAGTCAGATGACCGAGTGGATGCTGGGCAATTTCCAGGACAAAATCGAAGCGGAGTGCCCGTTGCACCGCATCGGCCGTCCCGGCGACATGGCTGGAGTCGCACTCTATTTGGCGTCCCGCGCGGGATCGTATGTCAATGGCGTGATCATTCCGGTGGACGGCGGCATCTGCGTGTCATAAATGGACTCGGTTCGTAAGTCGAGGTGCGACCAGGGGGTCGCGCGCAGACGAGGGCGTCCACCCCACATGAGTGGACTGAGATCGAAACATGGCGTTCACGATTGACGAGGCACTTCTGCCCGGCGATCCTTACCTCGCCGCCGCTGACGGACGATCAGTTCGCCGAATTGTGTTCCGAACATCCGGATCTGTTTTTCGAGATGTCCGGGGAAGGGGAACTGATTGTCATGCCGCCGAATTACACTCTAACTGTGTATCGGCACCGTGCCATCGTGACGCAGTTGGACCGGTGGGCGCAGCGCGACGGACGAGGCGGAGTTGCCGGCGCCGCCGGCGGATTTGTACTTCCCAACGGCGCAAGACGCGCTCCCGATGCGGCCTGGACCTTGACATGGCGGGTGCGCGCACTCGATCCAAAGATGCTGGAACGATACTGGCATCTTTGCCCGGACTTCGTCATTGAGGTGCGATCCCCGACCGACCCTTGGCGGACTCTCCGTGAAAAAATGCGGGAGTGGATCGGCAACGGCGCTCAGTTAGCTTGGCTGATCGATCCCGAGAGTCGCGCCGTCGAGATTTATCGCGCGGGCGGTGACGTCGAAGTGCTGACTGACCCGGAAACCGTGAATGGCGAAGATCCGATCGAAGGCTTTGTACTGGACCTGCTCCCGGTTTGGGATCCGCTGAACCACTGATCGTGGCTTAGTCCCTACTTCGGCTTCTGCTTCGTTAGCTCTTCGAGGTCGATGCGATCCTTGGCTCTGCCTGTGGACGCCTTGTTGAGCAACAGGGCCTCGCGTCCGATGAAGTTGACCGCGAGTCCATCAATCTGGCCTTCCACGCGAGTTGACCAGGCTTCTTCAAAACCGACCCCGGAGATGGATGTTAACAAATCAATCCGGTTTGGCTCGTGCCCGAGTTGGATCACCCTTCCATGCGCCATCAAATCATCAACGGTGATATCCAAGCTTCCGGATCCAAACTGCCGGATGGCTTGGAGTACACGCTCGGCGTTGGATTGGCTGGAACGCAGGAAAAAATCGATGTCGGCGGAATAGCGGGGAAATCCGTGCCAGGAAACCGCAAGCGCCCCGACGATCAGGTACTCAACTTTGTTCGAGTTCAAGCACTCGACAAACTCTCGCAAGTCCTTGCTTAGAGGCATCGGGGAATGCTCTTTCCCGGATCGCGAAGAATACTTCGACCCGTTCTTCAGGGCTCATTTGGGTTCGCGACAGCGCATCCGCCGCATCGGCTTCCTCGAAGCTTGTGAAAATGCGAACGGTCTTCTCCACCACTTCTATTTTACCGCCCGCAGTTCATCGAGGCATGTTTGCGGGCCGTCTTGGCGTCGGATAGTTTACAAGCGGAGTAAGCTTGGTCTTGCGTCGCTTCAGACCGGATGTCGGAATTCTCGCCATCGTCCTTATGACATCCTGCAAGCCGGGCGCTGTTTGGACCACGAGCAGCCTGGTACCAGAGGTTCGCCTCATTGCTGACAGCCCTGACGTGCGCGTCTCATTGCAGAGCAGGAACAAAGCGATGCCGCTGAGCCGCGCTGGTTGCGGGAATCACGGTCCCATGAAGAAAGGGCCCATGGTGAAGAGGATCGGCGCCGACATCCGGAGCAGTACGCTCCGACCTTGCCTTCGTTCATAGCGGCGATGGCGGCAAAGCCAGGGTTCACGGTTCACGGGGGGGAGGCTTGTCGATTGCTAGTAAGATCCCAGGCGAGATGCACGCCCGATCCGTTGGACACATTTGTTTACGTGAAAGTTCGTATCAGCGAGGGCCTTAACCGCGGCCAGGAAGCCTGGGCATGTGAAGTCAAGGACGTTGTGTCCACCACGAAGAAGTTTTTCTAATCGGGGACTAGCTTTTCTGCAACAGGCCTATGGTGTTGCCCTCAGGATCGGCGAACCAGGCGAATGTTCCCGTAGGAATTTTAACCGGAGGGACCAACATCTTCCCACCCAGCGCGGCCGCCTTGTCCAGAGACGCCTGCACATCGTCCACTTGCACGTAGAAAATTGTGTATTGGTGCGGCTCATGCCCGAGCGACGTAATGTGCCCAGGAATCCCGGCCTGGCTGGCCGTATCGATGATCGAGGCTGGCCCCATTGGTTGAATCTGCCAGCCGAATAAATTGCGGAAGAACTCTTCCGTCTTGGCGCGATCTTTACATCCGATTTCAAAATGCACTACTGGTTGTCCCATATGTTCTCCTTTTACTTGCGAACGACAGGTATGCAGGCCTCGAGATCGAACGTCTCCCAACCGATCTCCTCGGGCAGCTTCAAAAACATCTCCATGGCGGGCATGTCCGCCGGTTCAAACGGCGCCGACGGAAGCCAGATCCGGTAAAGATACTGCCACGCCCGATCCACCCACGCGAGATCGCCAACGCAGTGAATAGAAGCGATCTGCATCGGCTCAAAATCGCGGATACTGAAGCCGGGCGCGGAACGCGGATAATCCTTCTGAAATGCCACCCCGAGGTCATAGCGGCACTTTTCGGAAGGCGTGATGGACGGATCGTCCAGCGACATCCCGATGAACACCACCTTCCGCACGTCCGTCCGAGTATTGGAAAGCCAGGCCCTGAGCGCGTGATAAGCATCGACCAGTTTCCTATTGCCGTAGGGATCGAACGTGCGAATGTAAACATAGCGAAATCCCCCGAGACGCCGTACGCGCACCGCCAGGTTTTGCGCGTTTTTCCAACGCTCCAGCTCTTCTAGAGTGTACGAGGCGATGAGGTCGCCCTCTTTGCAGATCTTGCTTTTCTCGAGCGGACTGCGCCGGTCCCAAGAGCTGGCGGTCCGTCCGAAATGATTCTGGAACGCGCGGGAGAATTCGGCGGTTCCCGCAAAGCCGGCCTCCAGCGCGGCATCGGTGATCCGCTTGCGCGGCGAAGTCTTCAGAAGCAGCGCGGCCCGCTCCAGCCGCACCCGGCGGACATGGCTATTCAAAGTCTCGCCGGTGACCGCCTGGAAAACTCTATGGAAGTGAAAGGAGGAAAAGCAGCCAATCCGCGATAAGGCCGTGAGCGAAAGATTGCCGTCCAGGTGCCCCGCGATGTGGTCGAGCACGCGGTTGACTCGCTCGACATGCGCCGAGGGAGAATTGGCCATCTGCGATGTGCTCGATCCGCTCTACTTCAGTTCCGGGCTAGTGGCGTTAGCGGGTTCCTGGCTCCAGTTGTAATGGATTGCCATGGACTGATCGGAGAAGAACGTGCGCCGGCCGGTGCTGTTGTAGACCTTGGGGTTCGCGTTCACGGTGTAGCCCTGGGGTGTTGCGGCCAATGTGAATATGTATCCGTCTTTCTCACCGGACGCCAGGCTGGTGGGTATCAGGTCCGCTGCTTGCGGCCCGGGACCTCCGCTGGCCGGCGGTCCGAGTTGCGCCAAGGTGGTCGCGTATTGTCCGAACTGCGACATGTACTGGGTTTCGGCCTGGTGGATGGTTTGGACTTCGCGAATCACCACCGTTTCCGTGGCGTTCATTCGGGCGCTGCCCAATTTCGGAACCGCGATGGCCAAGATGATCAAAATGATGGCAATGACGATAAGGAGCTCGATCAGCGAAAATCCGCTCCGGCCGCGCAAGTGAGAACGCAACTTCTCCATGTCACCTATTATGACGCGATTGGGGATTGGAACGTGGAGTAGGCATTGACTTTCACATTCAATCGTACGTACAATTTAAACAAACGTATGAATTATGCTGTGCCAGTTGCCGTTCCAGACACCAAGGAGCGCATTCTCGATACCGCCGAACGCCTCTTCGGCGAGCATGGGTTCGGATCGACCTCGCTCCGCGCTATCACGGCGGCCGCCGGCGTGAATCTTGCCGCGGTGAACTACCATTTCCAAACGAAAGATTCCCTGGTCCATGCGGTAATTCAGCGGCGCATGGCGCCCATTAATGCCCACCGGTTAGAACTGCTCGACGCCTGCGAAAAATCGGCCGGCGATGGCCCGCTCTCGCTCGAAAAGATCATTGAGGCGTTCCTGCTCCCGGTTATTGCAGCTCGGAGGAACGAGTTGGAACACTTCGGTCCGATCCTGGCCCGGCTGTATACGGAGCCCAAGGAATTCTCCTTACGAATGTTCGAGCAGCACATCCGGCCGGTCTCATCGCGCTTCATCGCGGCATTTCACCGCGCGCTCCCCGGCTTGCCCGAGGAGGATCTGCTCTGGCGCTTGCATTTTGCGGTGGGCACCATCACGCACATCGTGGGCGCGCCTCACATACTGCGCGCCAATTCCGGAGGACGGTGCGATCCGTCCAACATCCCTATCGTTCTCAGCCAGCTTTGCGCATTCATCAAGGGCGGCTTCCATGCGCCCTTAGCGGAGAAGCATTCATGAGTAGAATTCTCTTTCTTCTTGCCATTGCCTGTGCGCCCGTGTTCGCGGATCAGTTGCAGACCCGGCCGCCGGTGCTTCAACTGAGCCTCAAGCAAGCGGTAACCATCGCGCTTTCGCCGGAAGGC
>DATFZA010000137.1:0-4478 GCA_035314765.1 Bryobacteraceae bacterium | reverse complement strand
CAAGGACCGAATAGTACTAGAAGGTCTATAGTTTGGGATGGGACCGCTTATCTGACGCGGGCGTGACTCTCGCCAAGTTGCAGTTCAGTTCCGGGTTTGGCGAATTCGAGGCGGACGTAGGCTAGGCCAACTACCTTGCCGAGAGCGGGTGAGAAAGCAGCGGAGGTGATTTCGCCCCACGGGAGCTTGGTTCCGGGCGGAGGTGGGTCGTTGAATTCGACCGGTGAGTCGATTTCGATGGGCATCAGCATTCGGTGAACCTGGCCTCTGGAGCGGACGCGTTCCACGATTTCCTGGCCCAGGTAGCAGCCTTTTTGGAAGTGCAAGGCGTTCGGCTGGTTGGCTTCCTGCGCTAGAAAGCGCTCGCTGATGTCTTCGCCGTAGCGGGGCTTGCCTTGTTCCAGTTGGACCACGCGATAGGCCTCGGCGTCGGCCGCAACCGCACCGGCGCGTTCCAACTCTTGAGCCAAGTCGTCCTTTTCGGCGACGGGTGTGAAGACAAAGAATCCGGTCTCGCTGAGGCGGACGACCCGACGATTGCGCCAGTCGAGGTGGGCGTAGGTTTCTTCCGGCAGGGGCGCGGAAATGGCCGCCAAGATTGCGCCGGTCTTCGGTCCTTCAAGCGCGACGGTGGTCATTTGCCCGGACAGATCTTCCAAGGTGACGTCGTCGGCGATGATGTAATGATCCAGGTGTTGGTAGACCGCCGCCGCCGTCTGGGGCTCAGTGTCGAGGAGCAAGGAATCCGGGAGGCAAAATACGTTGACGTCGGACAGGATGCGCCCCTGCGCGGTGAGAAAAAAAGCATAGCATCCGGTCCCAGGTGTTAGCTGCTGAATATGGTTGGTGGTCATCGCATGCAGCAGGCGAACGCGGTCCTCGCCGGTCATGCGAATCTTGCCCCGGCCGGGGAGTTCCAGCCAGCCAGCGGCGTCGCGAAGTTCCCGATAGCCTGTCACGGTTGTATTTGTATGACTTGGGTCGTCGAGATGAATCGCAACCCTGCCGAGAGCGCCACTATTACCAGGCCCGAAATCACCATGCCCCCCAGCCAGCGCTTCTGCTTCGCCTCATCCGCGCCGCGGGCGGTATAGAGCAGAGTAACCGCGAATATATGCAGCACAAGGAGGAATTTCATGCCGATGATCATGTGATAAACCGAAGGCACCGGGGGCTTGTTCAAATAATTGTAGAGACCCGAGCCAAGTGTGGTGAGAATCAATAGGTAAGCGAGCGGACGGAAGCGCGAACGTACTCTTTTCTCCAGATCGGCGCGCGATGCATCCGGCAGCACCGCCAGCGCGGGAAACAGAATGTAGCGGGCGTAGACCAATGAACCCAGGAGCGAGGTGACGGAGGCAATATGAATCCAGCGCATAAGGATGCCGAGCGCCTTGGCGAGGGTTGGGTCCATAGTTCGAGTATACGCACGCGTGTGCACCGGCCGTCAGGCAATCGCTTGGCAATCGTTTGACAGGGCGGTCCCGTTATGGGACCATAACCTCGGGACCATAACCTCGGCACTGTGCACGTTGTCAGCCACAAGGCGATTCGGATCTTCTGTGTCGAGCATCCGCATGCCCGTAGCGCCATGGACCACTGGTATCGAGTTGCCAAACAGGCGACCTGGTCTAGTTTCCTGGACGTGAGACAGTCGTTCAACACGGCGGATTTCGTGGCGCCGCAAGTGGTCTTTGACATCGGAGGTAACAAGTACCGGCTGGTCTCGGAGATAAACTTCGGGCGAAAAGTGCTGTTTATCCGAGCCATCATGACGCATGAGGAGTATGAGAAAGGAACGTGGAAATTATGAGCGCGACATTGACCCGACCGACCGTCGACCCTAAGAAATACGCTCGGCTCGCGAATCGCGTTGTCGTTAAAGCCATCGAGAGCGCGGACGAGTACGATCGCATGGTTGCCGCCGTGGAAGGCCTGATCACCAAGGGCGAGCTCCGCTTGTCCCCGGAAGAGTCTGCACTTCTGGAAACCATGGCGATTTTGGTTCAGGCTTACGACGATCGGCATCACCCGCTGCCAGCGTTTGCTCCAAACAAAATGTTGGCATACCTGATGGAAACGAGCGGGCGCACAACCAAGGACTTGCTCCCAGTGTTTGGTACACGCGGCCGGGTTTCCGAGGTGCTGAGCGGGAAGCGGGCAATTAGTAAAGAGCAGGCCAAGAAACTCGCGTCGTTGTTCAAGGTCACCGCCGATATGTTCATCTAAACATGGCGTCGCAAGCACCTGGGCATCCGCTCCCTGACGGTCGCGGCTCGGAATCGGCTCGGCTGAGCGGTTTTGTTCGCAAGAAACTGATGACGTTGTGTTTAGCTTCACGGCGTGTATGGCGTCAGCCGCAAGGTCCGGAATGTCGCGTGTCACGTCTCCAAACCTACAGGATTCAGCGTAAGTATACGTCCTGGGTAGTTTATTGCGACTTTAAACTGGCTCAGGAAATTGTGCCCGAGGATGCCGTCGAGCTTCGCGCCAACCGCCGTGCTCAACATGCTTAGAAACTCGACGGCGCCAATGGCATGATCGCGGACCGCAACGTTGCCCACGGCGAGCGAGCAGACGCTGCCGGCCAGGATGCGGATTTGGCCGCCGCCTCCGGTCGCCGGGCTGTCGTCGCTGGTCTCGATGGCTAGCTGGGCAGCAAACTCGGAGGACAGCATCGTTCTGGACGCGCCGGTATCGAGCGCGAACTGGAAAGGACCTTGGCCGTTCACTCGTGCCGGGACCAGGATGAGCGGCTTGGAGGCGGACGCGAGTTGAAAAGGGACAGAGCGGGACTCGTTCCCGCCGCCCGGTAATGGCGGATGAGCCAGGCTGAGGACTTGCGCTCGATAATCGATCGCTAGAATATAATCCTTTAGGAAACTGAAGCCCAGGACACCGTCCACGGCATTCCGAATGGCCGCGGCAATTCGCTGGATCTCGCTGGTGATGGCGACCTCTGCGTTGTCTTGGCGCGTTGAACCAACGGAGATGGCGTTGACGTGACCAAAAGTCAGTTTGACGGCGCCGCCGGCGCCCATCGCTTGCTTCTCGGCTTCGGGCCGGACTCCGAGCGCCACGGACAGCTCCTCCGTGAGCAGGCAATGCGAAGCTCCGGTGTCCAGAATGAACTGATACGGTCCCCGATCATCCAGGTAGACCGGTACAAGTATCAAGGGATTCTGGCCGCCAGCCAGGCGGAATTCGATGTTGTCCGACATGGTGCAGTCCTCCGGATTTCCGAATACAGCATCAGCTCTTGGCATTTTTCTTTGCGGCCGTTCCCCGCAGCGCCGTCAGTGCGTCTCGCTTTAAGGATTGGCGGATTTTCTGGATTTGCGCGCTGTATTTTCCGACCCTTCCGAACAGATCGCTTTGCGCCTCTATGCCAGCACCGATGAGAAACGCCGCAGCCTCAGAACGGCTGCTGAACATTCCCGATTCGACCAATTGGTCGAGGGAGGCCACGGCAGCATCCCCGAGACGCACCATGACGACGTTGCCGCGAGGCGCCTCACCTCCACAAAAGCGGGAGAGCAGTTCCTGGAGTTCCGGGAGGGAGGAGAGCGGAAGAGCAGCGACGTAAGCTTTGGGTTTGCGTGGCATGATAATTACATGTAATTACCATACGGTAAAATCGTTGTCAAGCGGGAGGTTCGCGGTCCAGGCGAGAATGAACATGGGGAAAACTAACATGGCAAACACTTTTGGCGCCGATATTCTGATTCAAGCGCAAGATCCAAATAGCGCAGCGGCCTTCTACGTCGAACAGCTTGGGTTCGCGATCACCGGCGAAACGCCGAACATGATAAGCCTGCACGGCGCGCACATCAACTTATTCATCGAGCGCGGGCCGGAGCTTGGACCGGTGCTGGAGGTAACGGTCGACAGCGTCGAAGAAGCCAAGCGCCGCCTGGTCAAGAACGGTTGCGAGGTCGTCAAAGACGAGCCGGAATTTCCGAGATGCTACGTTAAAGATCCTTTCGGCCTGATTTACAATCTGACACGCTGAAGAGCGTGAGCAGGCGGTGCCGCCGAATTGTGTTACAATGTGACACATGAAGTCTTCGACAGTCCGGGAACTCCATCTGAAGACCAGCGAAATCGTTCGCCAAGTGGTGGCGGGCGAGTCGTTCATCATCGAGAAGCGCGGCGTTCCGGTGGCCGAAATTCGTCCTATCTCCGACCTCCCCAAGCCTCGTATGCCCGACCGGGAAACCCTGATCATGAGCGGTCCGGAGACTATGGATAGCGGTTTGATTCTGGAGCAGGACCGGACTTGAGGCTGTATTTCGACACCGCCTACCTTGGCAAGTGTTACTGGAACGAGCCCGGGGGAAAGCTGGTTCGGGAACTGGCGAGGAAGGCGGATGGCTTGTATTCGTCCGCGATCTGCATTGCCGAGATGGCTTGTCTCGCGCATCGCAAAGTGCGCGAGGGACCGATGACTCCGGCCGATGCGGTGATACGGCGGGATC
>DATFZA010000136.1:0-8725 GCA_035314765.1 Bryobacteraceae bacterium | reverse complement strand
TGAAACCGGTTGGTATCGAGCACCTTCTGGTCCAGTTCCGCGGCATCTTGCAGCCGGCGCGTCTCGGAAAGGATCTGATTGACGCGGTCCAGCAACTTGTCTGGCGCTATCGGTTTGACCAGGTAGTCGCAAGCGCCTTTGCGGATCGCCTCTAGCGCCGATTCCGTGGAGTAATGACCGGTCAGCAGGATTACGTCGATGGTGGGATCGATCTGCTGGATCTGTTCCAAGACCTGGATGCCGGTCATTTCCGGCATCATCAGGTCGCAGATCACGATACGCGGGAGGCGGTCGCGGACAATATCCAGAGCCTCCACCGGGTTGGAACAGGTGAGGATCTCGAGTTCAGGCTGTTCGACGGAGGCCGCAACCAGCGCGAGAGAACCGGGATCGTCATCAATAGCAAGCAGCGTAATTTTCATGAAACTATGAAGTCCATTCAGTATTAAGTCTCTAGGATCGCAGAAAAACTTCTTCTCGCGGCTGAGATGTTCCACTCATGACTGAGATTGGCGATGGCGATTGTTATTGGCGACACAGAACTTACGAGCGGTCTCCCGCTTGCTCAATGCACAGGCGGAAGAGCAAGCTCGGCGAGACTATCTTGCAGGGAATAGCTCGCACGAGGAGGGGAGGGCGGAGCGGGAGGAGCCCTCCTCATACTTCCAGAAGCTTTCTGAAGAGCCTGCACAGGCTAAAGCCTGTGCCACCGACTGCTGCAAAATGTTTGATAAAACCCTGTGCCCCTCATCAAATTATTCGATCAGCAACCGGTCGACATCCTGCTGGAAGGTCTGCTCGGCCACTGCGCCGATATAAGTTTTCGCGATCCGCCCACGCTGATCGATCAAAAAAGTCGTCGGCAGGCTATCCACGCGATCCGCCAAAGCGAAGGCCTTGCCCGGCAGCAGAATCGGATACGGAATCTGAAACTTATTGGTGAACTGAACGATCGGGGCAGCTTCACCCTCATCCATCGCAATTCCGACAATCTTCAGCCCACGGGCGTCATAGGCTTGCGCCAGCCGGATCAGGCCGGGAGTCTCTTCGCGGCAAGGCGGGCACCAGGTGGCCCAAAAATTCACGAGGACCACTTTCCCCAATTGGTCTTCCAGCCGCCAGGGCTGTCCGTTGAGGTCCTTCAAATGAATTTCGGTCATGAACAACCGGTCGTGGGATTGAACCAGCGGGGCTGACAACCTGGGACGCGGCGGCGAAAAGGTGAACCACAGCACCGTTAGAGCGGCGCCTGCCACAAGACTCTGCGCGATTCGCACTCCGCTTGGCATCTGATTCGATTTTACCGGAGAGCGCAAAGGGTGCAGCGCGCACCGCCGAACCGGATAGCGCCGCACTCCGCTTTGCGCGGGTTCCACAAATACGGACAGGCCACTCGTTATCCTGAAGATTGATCAAAACCATCATCTTCGATCTCGGCAACGTGCTGGTGCCCTTTGATTTCAAGCGGGCCTACGCCAAGATGGAGCGGTTGTGCCCCTACGCCGTCAGCGAGATTCCACCCCGGCTGCGCACCACGGATTTGGTGCAGCGCTACGAAACCGGAAAGATCTCCACGCCCGACTTCATCGAACAACTCACCCGCATCTTGGAATTGCGCGTCACACACGACGAGTTTCGCGAGCTGTGGAGTTGTATTTTCCTTCCCGCGACATTGGTTCCGGAGTCCCTACTGGCAGGTCTAAAGCGGAAGTATCGCATGCTGCTGCTCTCCAATACCAACGACCTCCACTTTTCCATGGTGCAGAGCAACTATCCGTTATTGCGCCATTTCCACGAGTTCGTTTTGTCTCATGAAGTGGGCGCAGCCAAACCCTCGGCGCGTATTTACGAAGCGGCGCTGGAGAAAGCGGCGTGCCGTCCGGAGGAATGCTTTTTCACTGACG
Organism: Bryobacteraceae bacterium; assembly: GCA_035314765.1. Taxonomy (GTDB): domain Bacteria; phylum Acidobacteriota; class Terriglobia; order Bryobacterales; family Bryobacteraceae; genus DATFZA01. The sequence continues at coordinate 6,821 of DATFZA010000136.1, read as the reverse complement.
ACATATTGCCGTTTGTCGAAGGGGCCCGGCGCGCGGGAATTGACGCCGTGCAATTTCAGACCGCCGCTCAACTGGAGGCGGACCTGTTGGCGCGCGGCGTTATTTGGTGATCTCCACGCTTTCCGCGTGTCGCGCGTCATATCGACAAGAATATGCGCATGCTGCTGCTTTGCTGGACGGCGTTGCTCGCAGCCGCCGAAGCCGGCGTGGTGCAGGGGGTGGTGATTGAGAACCTTTCCGGCCGGCCTCTGGCGCGGGCGCGTGTCCGGCTGCAGCCAGTGCCCAAAATCGGCACCGTCGCCCAGGCGCCGATCCATATTCGAGTAGAGCGTTCCGGCCGGTTTACCTTTCTCGATGTCCCGGCAGGACTGTATTTGCTGATCGCGGAACGAGAGGGATATTTTCCTTGCGCCTACGGTACGCGGCGGCCCAGCGGACAAGGAAAGCCGATAGAAGTTACCCACGATTCCAGTTTCTTTACCGACCTGCGCATGTTCCGGAAGGCAGCCATCACCGGGCGCGTGCTGGATGAAAACGGCATTGGGATCACCGGAGTGCAGGTGTTCGCCTATCGCTCGCGCTTGCCGGTGAGGCCCGTGGGCAGCGGCATTTCCGACGACCGGGGCGTATACCGGATTCATGGGCTGGAGCCGGGCAAATACTGGATCCGGGCGGCGGCGTACACGTTGGATGACGGCACTGGGTTGTTGCCGACCTTCGGACCGGAATCCAGGGAAACTCGCGAGGCCCGGGTGCAGGAGGCACGGCTCGACGCAGACACGATCGAAGCCGATGTCAGGCCGGAAATCGGCGTTCTGTTTCACCTCGGCGGCCTGCTGGACTGCGCGCCGACAGGTGCGCCGGTAAACGTGACCTTGTCCTCGGAGACGGGCAAACGGACCATGCAAGCGGGGTGCGGGTTTTCTTACACATTCGCCGGCCTGGCCCCGGGGCTGTATGAAATCCTGGGTGAAAAAGTTGGCGGCTCGGATGCGGGCTACCTCGAGGTATATGCCGACCGGGACATCACCAGCGCCAGCGTGACTCTCCGGCCGCTGCCGGAGGTGTCTTTTGAAGTGCGCCGCGCCGGCTCTTCCGGCGGCGCAAACATTCCCGTGGTCCTCACCGGCTACCGTCGCGATCTGTCGGAGATCGGGGCCGAGCGCGAGATCAAGCTGCCGCAGGACCACCTGATTCCCGGACATTGGGAGATGAATGGAACTGCCGGGCCGGGTCAATTCGTGGAGTCGATCTTGAGCCCTTACTCTTTCCGCCGGCGCGGGTCGCGGGCCGACTTGCCGCAGCCGCCGGATTCCTTTGACGTCTTCGTGGAATACCAGATGTTTGGGCGAGTGCAGATCGTCGTATCCGACCGGGTCGGCCAGATCGGCGGAAAGGTGACCAGCGACGCCAAAGAAGTAGCGGGCGCGCCAGTGTTTCTGTGGCCTGTCGCCGACAACGCGCGGCGATCGTTACATGGCTACGTGCAAGCGCTCTCAGATGCCGGCGGGCAATACCATTTCGACAGCTTGCCGCCGGGAGAATATCGAATTCTGTCGACGTTCGATCTGAGCGAGGTGGACGAACAAGCGCTGGATGAAGCACAGGCGGCATCCGTTCACGTGAACGCATCCCAGACCGCGAATCAAGACTTGACACTTTGGACCGCGCCGTAGCGTTCCGCGGAACGGGCGGCGGAACGGGCACCGATATGTCGAATATTCTCATGTTTCGAACTCTCTAGATTAGGGATTGACACAGAAAATCTTCAGATGTAGACTTTACAAAGCGAAATTGTGCGAGATGCTTCAGGTGGCTGTCAGTTAGCAACCAGCTTTTCTGTATCTGAAGGTCCTGGCGATGATTCCAAAGGCTCAGCGCCACATCTCAGGGGATGTTGCTCGAGAAGCATTTAGAGCGCTGGACCGCGGGCAAAGCCGGCCCGCGCGCCACAGCTAGTCAAAGTTCCACCGGGCATTGTCTAGCGGGCGAGGGTCTAGCGGGCAAGGGTCTACCAGGCAATGCTTTGCCGGAGAGTGACCAGCGGTGCGGCAAACTCCTCGTTTTCAAAATATCCGAGTCCGATATATGAGAGGACAATACCATGAAGTTATTAAAGGCGAAAGAGTCTAAGGCGGCTTGTCTCGCCGCAATTCTGTTATTCGCCGCGGGCGCAGCCCGCGCGCAGGGAGTAGCAGCCTCCGGCGGTCTTCAAGGAACGATAACCGACCCTACCGGCTCAGTCATACCAAACGTGAGTGTCAGCGCGGTCGATACAGAAAGAGGAACCAGGTACCCATCGGCCTCCGATAGTTTGGGCCAATATCACCTGACCGGACTGCCTCCGGGAACCTACGATATCACGGCCGAGTTTTCCGGCTTTGCCACCAAGATCCAAAGGAAAGTGACGGTTTCGGTCGGAGGCGTTACTACGGTTGACTTCAACCTGACCGTAGCTCAGGCGGGTGAGGTCGTCGAAGTTAACGCGGCGCCGCCGACGGTTGACACCGTCCAGGGCAAGCAATCGAATACCATCGATCAGACCTACGTGGACGGTCTGCCGATCAACCGGCGCGACTATCTCACTTTCACGTTGCTATTACCGGGCGTGTCCGATTCCACGCGGGTCGCCGACGATCAGGACTTTCGCGTCAAGCAGACGCCAACCAGCGGGCTCTCCTTCTACGGCAGCAACGGCCGCGGCAACAGCATTACCGTGGACGGGGGCGATACGGGAGACGACGCCGGTGGTGTCCGCCTGACAGTGGGTCAGGACGCCGTGCAGGAATTCCAGGTCAATCGGAGTAACTATCAGGCGGATCTTGGTGGGGCCACTGGCGCATCCGTAAACATCGCGACCAAGTCGGGGACAAACGCCGTTCAAGGTAGTTTATTCGGCTTCTTCCGCGACGCTTCCCTGGATGCGCGCAATCCCTTCGCATTCAGCCAGGCCCTTCAGCCTGGACAGGCCTTCAATCCGGCTAGTCCGGACCTTACCGGCGCGCCGATCAAGGATGGGTTGAGCCGCCAGCAATACGGCGGAACGGTCGGATTCCCCATCAAGAAAGACAAGACGTTCCTCTTTGCGTCTTTCGAGGGCTTGCGGCAGAATTCACAGAACACCGTCCCTCTGCTGACGAGCACAAACATCTTTCGCCCGACCAGCGATCAGTCGGCGATTCTCAGCGCGCTGGCGAGTGAACCGGGAAATCCCGCAGTGCCCTGCCTCGCCAACCCGGCAGGCGGCTTTCTCACTCTACCCGCAGCCACCTGTGCCGGCTACTTACAGAGCGCTCTCACCATTAGCCAGGCGACGGGCCTGACGGCGGGCCAGAGTGCCCTCAACAGCTATATTGTCAACGCATTTGAAAGCAATGGCGGCGTCTTCAATTACAATACGCGCCAATATCTTGCGTCCGGCCGTCTGGATCACACCATTAACGCCACTAACCAGATCAATGTAACTTACCGGTACGGTCATGACTTGGAGCAGTCCCCGGACGTTCAATCCTTGACAGGCTACTCGGCGGGCAGTTCGCTCCACACCTATGAAAGCACCATGGCGGGCGCTTGGTACCACACCTTCAACCCGGCCTTCCAGAATGAGCTTAGGGGACAGTGGGGGTACACCTCCTTCAATGTGCTCCCCAACGAACCGGCGCAACCTGGATTGAGCATCGCCGGATATGCGAACTCCCTGGGGTCGAATATCTTTCTGCCCGACTACACGATCCTGCGCCGCTACGAGGTCGCCGATAACATCACGCTCATCCGCGGCCATCACAACATGAAATTCGGCTTTCATGAACTAGTTCGCGGGAATCACTCGGAGTCGCACACGTATTTTCCGGGCCGGTTTATTTTTGGCTCGCTGCCGGGCGGCCTGGTGAGTCCTTGCCTGGGAAACCCGGGCGGTTCTCCGGGCTCTACGGCAAATCCCGGTTGCGGGCTTCCCGCGTCGCTGAACTCGGTTAGCCTGGATGCGCTGCAAACAGTCTCTTTCGGGCTGCCGCAAGTGTACCAGCAGGGCTTCGGAAATGCGGATTATGGCAAGTTCACGCGTCCTCTAACGGAAGCATTCTGGCAGGATGCCTGGACGCTTTTCCACGGTTTCACGTTGAACTACGGACTCCGCTATTCAGTGGATTCACAGTACGCTCCCCTCAACACCAGCAAGAAGGACTTTGCCCCGCGCATTTCCTTCGCCTGGGATCCGACGAAAGATCATAAGACGGTTATCCGTGGCGGATACGGAATTTTCTATGGACCAATCGACGCGCAGATCCCCAGCGTGGATTACAGCTTGGGCGTGTTGAATAGCAACAACAGCTCAGTGGATAACAAGGGTCCCGGCAACCAAGTCACCAACGTGACCTCTACCTGCGGTGTTGCCGGCATAATTCCTGGCGCTGGAAATAGCCCATGCAACCGGCCGATTTCGATTTACATCGATCCGATCACCCCGACCGGTTTCCAGCAACCGGCCAACGTGGTTTTCCAGACTTTATTCGGCCAAGGAAAAATTCAATGTACGACGCCAGCGCCCGGGAACACCGCATGTATCACGCCCGCCGACTTGGCCCAATTTGGTCTCCATGTCACGAACTCCGGTCCGCTTTCGCCCCTGCAGGTGCTTTTCACCAGCCAGCCCAATTACGGGACACCCTATTCGCAGCAGGCGAGTTTCGGGATCGAGCACGAACTCGCTTCCGGTTTAGTCATCTCGGCGAGCTACGTTTATGTCCATACGTTAAGACTTCCCGTGGCGATTGACACGAATCTGTTGCCAGCTCCTTATACGACGGTGCAACTGGCGAATGGAACGTACACGTCCTACCGCAACTGGAACACGAATCCCGCTCTCGGACCCACGCCTAGCGTCGGATCTCCTAACTGCGCCGGTAATTTGTTCGGCGCCGCCGCGGGCTGTTTCGTCAATCCGCTGATCGTGCAGAACAATCAGTACAGCTCGCGCTCTTCAGCTCTCTATCAAGGCGGTATTTTCGAAATCAAGAAACGTTTTGGCTCTCACTACACGCTGCTGGGGAATTACACCTACAGCAAGGCGTACGATACCTCCACGGATTTCAATACCGACTACGGACCGCTGGATCCTACCAATCTGGCGGCGGACCGGGCGCTTTCCAGCTTCGATGAACGGCATAAGGTGGTGGTCGCGGCTGTGGTCAGCAGCCCATGGAAAAACAAGATCCTCTCGGGATTCGAGGTCTCTCCAATAGCGCAGTACCACAGCGGCCATCCTTTCAACTTGCTTGCCGGTGAAGCAGTCAACGGCGACAATCATCCCACTAACGGCCGTCCGATCGGCGCGAACCGGAACACGGGGCTGGGTCCCGATTACGTCAGTTTCGATATGCGCTTGAGCCGTACGTTTACTTTCCGGGAAAAATATAAGTTGCAGTTTCTCGCGGAAGGATTCAATCTCTTCAACCGGACCAACTATGCGAGCGTGAACAATGAAGTGAGCCCCTTCTTTGCCCTTCCGATTGCGGCGGGTGGGGAGGGCTACACTACGTTCCACGTGCACGGAAGCTCGGCGCTTTCGCCGAGCCAACCGCTGGGCTTTACGTCCGCTCTTCCCAAGCGGCAGATCCAGCTAGGAGTGCGGTTCAATTTCTGATGGCTTAAGAGATGCGCTGCTTCATCCGGCGCAGGCAGGTTGTCAATAAGCCCAGACTAAAGCTTGTGCCACCTTAATTCAGAGCGCTACGGCTAAAGGTGGCGCAGGCTCAGGTAGCCTGGGCAGGCTGCTCAACGCTCGCGGCAACCCTGGGCGCAGCGTTCAAACATTTTAGCTAGTAATTGTCCGGGTCATATGTTACACTTTCCCGGTGACGACTCGATTCTGGTTTCTTGCAGCGTGCGTTGCAACGCAATTCATCGTATATTCACAGAATTACACCATTAGTACCGTGGCCGGAACGAACCGGGTGACGGAGAACGTTCCCGCCTCCGGCGCGCCTTTGCGCACCCCTTCGGGAATTGCCATCGATAGCGCCGGTAATCTGTATATTGCCGATGCCCTGGATAACCGGGTGCGCAAAATAAACCCCAGCGGACTAATCAGCACGTTTGCCGGGACGGGACAGCCAGGCTACACCGGCGATCGCGGACCGGCGGCGAAGGCCACGCTGTTTTTTCCTTCATCGGTCGCCGTCGACAGCGCGGGCAATGTTTATATCGCCGATAGCTCGAACAATGCCGTTCGAAAAGTGACCACTGACGGAATGATTAATACCGTGGCGGGCACGGGCGCCACGGGATTCGGCGGCGACGGCGGGCTCGCGACCCGAGCGAAAGTGGAGCCCACCGCGGTCGCCGTGGATGCGGCTGGGAATCTGTATATCGGAGACGCGACTTATCGCATTCGTAAAGTGGACGCCGTGTCCGGGATCATCACTACGATTGCGGGCACTGGACGGATCGGTTTCTCCGGTGACAGCGGTCTCGCAACCATGGCGCAGATCAATCTGGTCTCGGGCATCGCCATCGGTCCGGACGGAAGCATCTATTTCGCCGACTCCAATAACTTTGTCGTGCGCCAAATCGATCCTACTGGAGTGATTACCGCAATCGCCGGAACGGCCAACGAGTTCGGCTACGTATACGACGGCGCGCCGGCCATTCAATACTTGTTGGTTCCCAGCTCCGTGCTGCTGGACGGTACATCGCTCTACATTACCGACGTCAACCAGAGCAAGCTGTTGCGTTTAGATATGCCGACGAGCACGATTTATACCGTGGCCGGAAATGGGTCCAGCGGCTTTAGCGGCGACAATGGTCCGCCGATGAGCGCGGAG
>DATFZA010000135.1:0-6675 GCA_035314765.1 Bryobacteraceae bacterium | reverse complement strand
ATGAATCCTACGTAGTTATTGGAATTTGGGTACGAAGCTTGGACGACGCCGCTGGTGGTTGGGAAGCTCGCCGACGCAGTGGCTCCGGAAATATACACGTTCCCCGTTGGATCCACCGCAAGCGCGTGCGCGTATTCCGAGCAGGCACTGACCGACGCCCCGGTCTTCTGACCGCTGAGGTAAGAGCCATACAACAGGCTCGTGAGATTGGAGCTAAGCTTGGCCACGTACGCGGCTGAATTGAGATTGGCCCCAGAAGTCTGACAGGTCGTGCTCAACGCCGGAAGAGCCGGTTGCAAGGCGTTGGCTGTGGTGGGCAGATTGTTCGTGTACGTCTGTCCGGCGATCCATGGGTTTCCTGAGCTATCGAGGGCCATGCTGTAGCCTCCGTTCCCAGTCGTTACGAAATTGGCGGCGGGGTTCGCCGCACCGTAGTATGTTGACGCCACCAACTGGGCCGCCCCTACGGCTGCCAGGTTGAAGGCGGCCACGAACGCCGCTTGTCCGGAGTTAATCTGGGTGAGATAGGCGCCTGGCGTAGTCGGCAATCCGGAGCCGGCGCTACCAACGACATACAGATTTCCTTGGTAGAACGCACTTCCATTGCTTGATGACGCAGTCGCGCCGCCCGATCCGCCGAAGAACGTTGAGTAAACGAGCGCCGAACCATCGGGGCTGATTTCGGAAACCACGAAGCTGGTGGGTGCGCCACTGGGATACGTTCCTTGATACGCGCCGCTTGTGACCGGATAGTCGGTGGACTTAGTAGTGCCGGTAACGTAGGCATTTCCAGCGGCGTCGAGCACGATGCCGCCGGAGGTCTCGCCGGTGCTTCCGCCCAGGAAGGTCGAATAGAGCAGGGTGCCGGAGGGGCTTATCTTGGTAAGCACCATGTTGTCCACAACCACGCCCGGCAGCTTTCTGTTTGGCTGATAGGCGTTTGCGCTGACGGGGTACGTTGTCGATGCCGACCACCCTAACATGTAGGCGTTGCCCTCAGCGTCTACGGCGATGCCGGTAGATTCATCGTCATGGGGACCACCCAGATAAGTGGAATACGAAAGCACCAGCGCTGGATCGATTACCAGCGTCCGGCTGGCATCGTATCCGCTGAATCGGAAGCCGACGGTATTGGCGGCGAAGCTGACAAATTTACCTTCAACGGCCTTCTTACCGGAGCCCATGTTCTGGTACAGCAGGGGACGGTGCGACACAGCCTCGGCACCCTCGCCGACCTGAAGGACGCCATGCTCAGTGATGTGGACGGGACGGCCATCCTCTACCCGGAGGCGGATCGAGCCCGGGTCAGCGCCCGGCGCGACTACAAAATCGTACTCGAGTGTGCCCTGATTGGAGTAGAACAGCAGGTCAATGCCAGGGTAGACGTTTTTGTAACGCAACCGGGCGTAGGTGGCGAGTCCCCGAACCCAACGCTTGGAGTTGCTGCCGCGAAAGAAGCTCATTTTGCCGGGTAGCGGGTCAAGCGGCTCAATCCTGGCTTCTGGACTGGCGCCAGCAAGTGAGATGCGTTGCTCTGTTACGAAGACCCGCCCAGGATCGGAAGACTTGGGCAGACCCGTGATTCCACCGTCCGCCGCCGCCGGATTCGCTAAACTTGTGGCCCCTGGCTTGGCTCCGAACAGGCGCAATACGAAACTGTTGCGGCTGAATGACGCTTCGAATCCCGCGCCCTTCGCCTGCCAGAGGACATCCTCGGGCGCCTGTCCGAGGTTTTCGACAAAGCAATTTGGCCGGACGCGTTGCCTACTGGTCGCCGCGCGGGAGTCGGACGCTGGGTTGCCGAAGAGTGAAATCCCCGCCAGCAGAGATAGGAACGTGCAAGATGTAAGTTTCAAGGCCGCCTCCGAGTTGTTGGTCTATCGATCGCAGGTAAGTCGATCCGAAATGCGCTTCACGCCTTCGATATTCCGTCCTCAGAAGGTTTGTACTGGAAAGGATCCCCATGAAACAAGGAGGCAACGGTAGGCTACGTCTGTTAACGTACTGAATCTACTATTAATGTTGTCCGGATTCCGCGCGCACTCGCGATAGTGGATAATTGGAAGACTGCGGAGGATCAGCGTGCTAAGTGGAGTCGGAGTGTCTAGCGAAACCTCACCCGATCCCTCGGCAGTCGCGAGCGAGTTAGAGCGGATCGCCGCTTCGCCCAGCTTCCGCAAGGCGGACCAGTGCGTGCGCCTGCTCCGCTACGTCACCAGCCGCGCGCTGGAGGGGCGCGCCAATGAGCTGAAAGAATACGCGCTGGGAGTCTGTGTTTTCGACCGGCCCGATTCGTTCGACCCGCAGACGGATGCGGTGGTGCGGCTGGAGGCCCGGCGGCTGCGTCTGAAGCTTGCCGAGTACTATCAGCAAGAAGGGATTGACGATCCCGTGATCATCGACCTTCCCAAGGGCGCCTATGTTCCGCGTTTCCGTACACGGCAGGCGCCACCGCAGACGGAGACACCGGTGGTGGCAATCCCGGTTCTTGCCGCTTCGGCCTCGTTCAAGCTGCCATTCCGCCGTTGGGTGATCGTCGCTGCCGCTACGGCTGTATTCTTGGCCCTCGGCCTCGGCATATGGCTCCGAGGGCGCCGGGCTTCGAACCAGCCACTCCTGCGCCAGTCCATTGCCGTTTTGCGGGTCCGGAACCTATCCAAGACCTCGACGGAATCGTGGCTGCAGACGGCGCTCCCAGAAATGCTGACATCCGAACTCGCGGCGGGAGGCAAGCTGCGGACCATTCCCGCCGAAGACGTGGTTCGCTGGCATGCCGATCTGGGTCCGGCCGGGGATAGCGAATCGCTGTCGGCGGTGCTCCGTTCGGCGCAAAACAATCTGGGGGCAGACACTTTTGTCGTCGGCTCCTATGTGGTGACCGGGGCCTGCCCGCAATGCCGGGTTCGCGTCGACTTGGGCGTGCTGCAGGCGCGGACAGGTGAGCGGCTGGGGACGGTCATCGATGAAGGCTCGGCGTCGGATCTGCTGGAGCTGACCAGCCGGTTGGGGCGAAGTCTCCGGGCGGAATTAAGGCTAACGGCCGATGCTCCCACTCCGGCGAGGTGGCCCGCCGCCAGCGCCATGCGCGAATATTCCGAAGGGCTAGCGGCTCTGCGGCAGGGCGACCCGATGGCGGCGCGGGAACATCTCGAAATCGCCCTCGCCGCCGATCCTCAAAACCCCTTGATCCATTCCGCCCTGGCTGGGGCGTGGACGGCGCTGGGATATAACACTCGCGCCAACGAAGAGGACCGCCGTGCATTTGATCTGGCCGGATCTTTGGACCGGTTTGATCAACTAGGAGTGGAAGCCCGTTACCGCGCCAGCGTGCAGCAGTGGGATCGCGCGATCGAAATCTACAAAACGATTTTCAAGCTGTTCCCGGATAGCTTAGACGATGGCCTCAATTTGGCGCGGGCGCAATGGCGGGCCCAGCGGATCGCCGACGCCCAAGCCACGCTGAACGAATTGCGCCGGCTGCCGAAACCGGCCGGCAACGATCCTCGAATCGATTTGACTGAGGCGTCGGCGGTGGGGACGCTGGACGATTATACGCGTACGCGAGCGCTGGCTCACCAGGCCGCCGAAGAGGCGAAGGCTCGCGGCGCACGGTACCTGTTCGCCCGCGCGCGCCTGCTCGAAGGCGGGGCCATGCAGAACCTGAACGATCCGAATTTTTCTGCAGTTCAAGCTGAGGCCCGCCAGACTTGCGAAGCGATTGTGGATCGCGATTGTCTGAGCAAGGCCTGGCGCATCCGCGGCAACTATCTTTATTTCGCCGGGGACTTCCAGGCGGCGCAGCGGGCTTATGAGCAAGGCGTCGTTATTGCGCGGGAGCTGGGAAACAAGGCGGAACTGGCAAATCTGCTGGTGGGATTCGGCGTCGTTGAGAAGGCCAATCGCGATTGGAAGCAGGCGGAGACGAATCTTCAGGAAGCGATCTCCTTGATGAGTGAGACGGGTAATAGCCCGGACTATATCCGGAATGAACTCGCGGAACTCTATATCGGTATGGGGCGGGTTAGCGATGCCGACACAGTGATTCGGGTGGTGGCTAAGACCGCTCAACAATCAGGCGCCCACGAAGACCTAGGTAGCATGCTGCTTCTTCAGTCCGTGCTGGCGCGTTTGCGTGGGCAATTGGATGTGGCTCAACAGCTCGGTGAGCATTCCGTAGCTGAGTTGCGCCGGACCAACAACCCGTTTACCCTCTCCCTGGCGCTGTCGGAATTGAGTTCCGTTCACACGGTTGCGGGAAACCTCACCCAAGCTGAGAAGGACCTGGCGGAAGAAGGAGGTCCGGGAATTCAGCCCGAGAATCAGGGAGCCCTGGAACTCGCCCGGGCGGAGTTGTGGATCGCAAAAGGGCAATTTCAGAACGCGGCGCAAGGAGCGGAAAAAGCGGCTGCGGCTTTTGATAAGGCGCACTTGGATGACCGTGCGACTCGCGCCTTGGTAACCGCCGCGGACGCCTTGGATATGTCGAACGGGAGCGCGGATGCCCTGGCAGCTTGCCGCGAAGCCGGAAAGCGAGCCGCGCTGACACCTAATGAGTTTGCCAACGCATCGGCTCAAATATGTTCCTGGAGACTCTCCTCCGCACCCGGCAGCACCGTTCCTCCCGAGCTTCAAGCACGGATCGCTAAACTGCATAATCCTGAACTGATGTTGAACCTCGATTATGCCCGTGCGCTGCGAAGCAAGCGGATGAACTCGCCAAACTATCGTGAACTCTGCAAACAACTCGCGGGTGAGGCCAAGAAGCTCGGGTACATTGCCCTGTCGGCTCGTGCGGCGGCTCTGGCCGAATAGGTTCAGGCTCCTACAAATCGCCGCCGGCTGGCAAACAGACCGAACAACAACAGGCCAGCGGCTGAAAGCGCAGCTGTCGACATTTCGGGTATCGCGACGCCGCCCGAAATCCCCGGCTGGAAGCTGCCGAATGCGGTATCGGCGGGGAACACGTTGACTGGCGAGTTGGCGCCGGTGATGTCAATTTCTAATTCGGCCCCATCGCCCGTGCTGCGCGTTGAGTTCAAGCTGGTGTCGGTGATGGCAAAAGTCAATGCATCGCCCGGGCCTGGGGCGACGTAGTTACCGGAGTAGCTCAGCAGGAACGAAATATCCGCAGCCGACGCCGTGGCTGTAAAGGCCTGGTCCACTTCGGTCACCGGGCCGTCGGTCAGCGTGAGCCCGCTCGTCAGATTCACGCCGGTCACCGCCCCGAACGTGGACAGCGCTCCCAGCGTCAGGTTGGTCGCCGAGAATCCGCTGATGGTTGCGGTATTGTTTCCCGTGACGCCGTCTCCGTTGATGAATTGGAAATCGAACAGGTAGTCGCCGGCCGACAGACCGGCGGTATCCAGGGTCACAGTGACCGGCCCGGCGAGAACTGACGCCTGGACCATCGCCAAGAGGAGTCCGGCCAGGAATGATTTTGTTGGGGTTGATCTCATGGTTGTTCTCCCGTTGGTTACTGCAGGCCGGTGCCGGCGAGATAGCGTGGCGTGTATAAGAATGGCGGACCGGCTTGCGAGGTGAATTGGACCGTGAGCGTGAGCGACTGGCCCGCTCCGATTCCCGTATTGCTTACTAGCGCATAAGCCGATCCGGCTGGACTGGCGCATTGCGTCGTCCCTAAAGCTCCCGTCAGTGTCGCGCCAGCCGAAAGCGAATCCAGCGCGACATACACCGGACCGTTCAGGGCTGGTCCGTTGTTGGTCACGCTGAGGCCTTGCGCATAGGTCTGGGTCAAGCGGTTATAACGGAAACCGGAGAGCTGCGTGGCGATCTGCGGTGTGACGTTGGTTTTCGCATTGAGCGTGAAGTTGGCCGCGACAGATTGGGGAGCGTTGATCAGCAGCATGGCCGGATTGGTGGTGCCGACTAAAGCTCCGCTGTAACTGGAGAACAAGTAGCAAGCGGTGGGAGTGGCACTAACCGTTATGGTCGTACCAGCCGTAAATAGCGATCCCGACGCAGGCGTAACGCTGCCGCCTGCGGTCGGATTCGCGGTCCAGGTGAAGGCGAACTGACTGGGGCTGCCAGCGCCGATGCTGGTGGGATCGTTGGCCGTGGCCGAAGCCGATCCGCCGCCCGATACGGTGGCCATGTTGGTGAGGCTCGCTGGTGCGTTAGCGGCCACACTGACCGTGACGATGACTGGCAAGTAACTCTGGCCGGGCTGCAGCGTGTCGGAGCGCATGCAGGTTGGCAGGGTGGGGCAACTCCAGCCAGTGCCGCTCATGGCAGTGACTGTGAGTCCGGTAGGTGCGTTGTCGGTTACCGTTACGGCGCCGCTGGTGGCACCTGCGCCGGTTGCGTTGCCGACGACGATCATATAGGTACCGGTGCCGCCTACTGTGAAGCTGGCGCTGTGGCTCTTTGCGATAGTAAGCGCCGGCGCGCTTGGCGCTGTAACGTTGATCGAGACCGTAGCGGTCTGCGTGTTGTAGTCTGTGGTGTCCATTGGCGTGAACAGAACCGAGAGTGTCTGATTGTTGCCGACCGGGAGGACGGTTGTGGCAGGAGGAGTGTAGGTGAAAGCGCCGGGCACGTTCGCGGCCGCATCCAACTGCGTCGCGCCGAGTGGCGTTCCGGAGACGATGCTGGCTGGTGTGGACCAGGTGATGACGGGCGTGGCCTGACCGATAGTGAGTTGCGCCGAGCCGCTGC
>DATFZA010000134.1:0-5720 GCA_035314765.1 Bryobacteraceae bacterium | reverse complement strand
CACAGGCTAAAGCCTGTGCCACCAGCCGGGGCACAGCGCGTGTCCAGCCTATTAACAGGATAGCGGGTCGAGTCAAGAAAAATCGCTGTATATTACTGAAAACAGGTTCAAAAATCCCTGTGACCGCTAAACCGCTCATGCCGCCGCCTTTCATTGCCGATCTTGCTGAGTAGTAGACTGGGAGTGAAGAGCGAGATAGTTCTTGGGTCACCACCATCACCACGGATCGGGCAAAATTTTGCAGTGGTCCTCTTTAGCCACCCTGCTATTCGTCGCAATTGAGGTCTATGCCGGAATCCGGGCCAGCAGTTTGGCGCTGATTTCCGATGCCGGGCACAATTTCACCGATGCCTTGGCCTTGGTGCTGGCGGCAATCGGCGTTTATCTGCAATCCAAACCCGCTGACGAGGTGAAGACCTTTGGTTATCATCGCGCCGGCGTGCTGGCGGCCTTCGCCAACGCGCTCACTCTCGTGGTGATGTCCGGGTTCATTTTCTGGGAGTCCTGGAAGCGCCTGTGGCATCCCGAGCCAGTGGAAGAATGGACGATGCTGGCCGTCGCTTGCGCCGCGCTTGTGCTCAACCTGTCCGTGATGTTTGGTCTGCGGGACGAGAAGAATCACGATCTCAATGTGCGCGCGGCGTTTGTTCACATGCTGGGTGACGCGCTTAGCTCCGTAGCCATTGTGGCCGGCGCTCTGCTGATCCATTTCACGGGCTGGCGGCAGATTGACCCGATCCTGTCGCTGATTATCGGGGGCCTGATTGTTTACACGGCCTGGGACATTATTCTGGAATCGCTCAATGTGCTGTTGGAAGGGCTGCCGCGCGGTATTCACCTGAGCCACGTAGTGGAAGAGCTGCGGAAGGTGGACGGCGTGGTGGACGTGCACGATCTGCACATCTGGAGCCTCGGCTCGCAGGCGCATGCGTTAAGCTGTCATGTGCTAATCGAAGACATGCCGCCGTCGGAGAGCGAGTCGATTCTCCGGCAAATGAACGATGTGCTGTGCGGTTTCAAGATCCACCACACCACCATCCAGTTTGAGCACACCAAGTGCGCTCTTTCCGATAGCGGTTGTTCGATTCCGTTGGCGGCGGCGCAGCAACATCACCATCAGCACTGATCGAATTTACAATCATTTCACAATTCGCCCGAGCTATATGCCTTCCTAGGGGAGTCTTAAGCCCGGAGGAATATACAGATGATGATGATAAGAACGTGGGCGCCGGGCCTCGCCCTATTGAGCCTAACTTTGGGCCATTCGCAAACGGCGGTGAATGGTTACGTGATACACAATCTGGTTTCGGACTTGCCGGGCCTGGCAGACTACACAGACCCGAACCTGATCAACCCGTGGGGTAACGGATTCAGCGGCACCAGCCCCTTTTGGATTGGCAACAATCACTCGGGCGTGTCTACCTTATATGCCGGAACGGGCGCTCCGGTAGCCCTGGTGGTGAGTGTCCCGACCCCGGCGGGACCGGGCACGAAGGGGGCCGTCACGGGAGTAATTTTCAACGGAACGACAGGTTTTCTGATCCCCACGGCGACCAGCGCCGGAACCAAGGCCTCGTTCATGTTCTGCACCGAGGATGGAACCATCGCGGCGTGGAATTCGGGCACCGCCGCCGCGATCATGGTCAATAACTCGACGAAAGCGGTTTATAAGGGCTGCGCTCTCGGTGGCGCGACGGCGACTTCGCTCCTTTATGCCGCAAATTTTCAAACCGGCACCGTGGATGTTTTCGATCAGACTTTCAAACCATCGACTGTGAGCGGCGGCTTTGTGAACGCCAAGATCCCGGCCGGGTTTGCTCCGTTTAGTATTGCCTTGCTCGGCGGCAACCTTTATGTGACATACGCCAAGCAAGACAGCGCCTTGATGGACGACGTAGCCGGGCCGGGCAACGGCTATGTCGCAGTTTTCGATCTCAATGGGAACCTGATGACAAACCTGATTTCGCAAGGGCCGCTGAACTCTCCCTGGGGTTTAGCCATTGCTCCCGCGACGTTTGGCGCCTTCGCAGGCGACTTATTGGTGGGCAACTTCGGCGATGGAACGATCAATGCATTCTCGACCAGTACCGGCAAACAAGCGGGTACATTGAACGATGTTGAAGGTTCACCCCTCTCGATTCCCGGGCTGTGGTCGATTAATTTTGGGAACGGGGGAAGAGGAGGCGATGCGGCGACCCTGTATTTTACCGCCGGAATCCCAGGGCCGTATGGTGAAGCAGTGGAGTCCCATGGGCTGCTCGGAAGTATCCAGCCGCCTCCCGAGTTCCAGTCGGCGATGGTTGTGAATGCGGCGGCGTCCACGGCAGCGCTGGCGGCGAACACGTTCGTCAGTATCGAAGGCGGCGCCTTATCGGCGATTACCCGAAACGCAAATTCGGCCGATTTTGTCGGGACCAAGCTGCCGACCTCATTGAGCGGCGTCAGCGTGACTGCGAATGGCGAAGCCGCTTTTGTCACCTATATCAGCCCCACCCAGATCAACGCGCTCCTACCTGCGGACTTACAGCCTGGCGCGGTGAAAATCCAGACCTTCAACAATGGCCTGGAGAGCCAGACAGCCAGCGTAACGCTGCAAGCCGCGGGACCTGCGTTCTTTGTGCTGACCGGCGGCAAGTACGTCGCCACCCACGCCAATGGGACGCTGGTAGCGCCTGCCGGCCTCACCGCGGGAGTCACTTCATCGCCCGCCACGGCTGGGGAAACGATTGTGCTCTATGCCAACGGTTTTGGCGCAACCACTACGCCGGTTCCCAACGGGTCAGTGATTACTACGCCAATCACCCTGGCATCCACTCCGATGATCACGATCGGAGGGACAAGCGCGATGGTGGCCTTTGCCGGGTTGACGGAAGCCGGAGTTTATCAAATCAATGTGGTTGTCCCAACCGGATTGCCTTCGGGTGACAACGCCATCGTGGCGCAACTGTCCGGTGGCGCCAGTAGCCAGGCCAACGTTTTCGTGTCCGTTCAGTAGATGCATTTGGCTCGATGCCCCTCCGCGGCCGGTTTCCGTATCTCCTGGAACCGGTCGCTTTTTTGTGTCGGCCCGAGATCCATCTGACGATGCTCGCTATCAAGAGCGTCTTGTAACCCGCCCGGGGCCGACTAATAATCGGCAGCACTCTCGAAAACATGCGTCAGGCCAATCGCCAGGGGACACAGCTGCGATAGTTCTGTGCGAAGGAGATCGGACTCGAGCCCGCTGTGTCCCCATCCGCGCCGCGTATTCGGGTTTTCTTTCTTCCATCTGTGCGCTCCGGCGCTCATGGGAAACAGGTTAAGAACCTGCCCCACGATCAGGATATGCTACTCTAGCATGTTTCGTGAAATGTCAGCTCCAGCGCCGGAGTGGAGGAAGCATGATCAGGTTCGTCGTCTGCGCAATTCTTGTGTTTTCTGCGGTGCCACAGGCTTCGGGTCAGCCGTCGGTTAGCGAGGATCTATATCGCGGGATGCGCTGGCGCAATATCGGTCCGTTCCGGGGCGGACGGGTACTGGCGGTGGCTGGCAGCCCGGGAGAGTCTCGCGTGTATTACTTCGGCGCGGCTGCCGGCGGCGTTTGGAAAACCGAGGACGCGGGGCTCAATTGGTCGCCCTTGTGGAACCATACCAGCGTGTCCGCTATCGGTTCACTGGCGGTGGCTCCGAGCGATCCGAATATCTTGTACGCCGGAACCGGAGAGGCGTTGCGTGGCGATATTTCCGGCGGAGACGGCATCTATAAATCCATCGATGCCGGTCGCACCTGGAAGAATATGGGACTTGGCGACACGCGCGCTATCAGTCGCGTCATTGTCGATCCGCATGATCCCAAAGTGGTGTTTTTGGCTGCGTTGGGGCATCCCTTCGGGAAGAACTCCGAGCGCGGCATATTTCGGAGCATGGACGGCGGCGCCACCTGGCAAAAGGCGCTCTATCGAGACGATCATACCGGCGGCGTTGACGTGGCGTTTGATCCCAACGATTCCCGCATCCTATTTGCCGCGCTGTGGGAAGCCAACCGCACGCCTTACAGCATGACCAGCGGAGGTCCGGGCAGCGGGTTGTACCGTTCGGCCGATCGAGGAACCACCTGGCAACGGCTGGAAGGCCATGGCCTACCCAAGGGCATTTTGGGACGCATCGGCGTTTCAGTTTCCGCGGCGGATTCCCATCGTGTCTACGCGGTCATCGAAGCGGACGAGAACGCGCTCTACCGATCGGACGATGGCGGAGCGAACTGGCAGATGGTCAATCGCGACGGGCATTGGGTCCGGCCGTGGTATTTCAATACCGTTTATGCGGACCCCAAAGATGCAAATACCGTCTATATGCTGAATCTCGGGATATACCGATCGTCCGATGGCGGACAAAAATTCACCGCGTTGCTCGGGACTCACGGCGATCATCACGCGTTGTGGATCGATCCGATGGATCCGCGCCGGATGATCGATGGAAATGACGGCGGCGCCAACGTCACGTATGACACCGGGCGAAGTTGGACCGCCTCAGACAATCAACCCACTGCGCAGTTCTATCACGTATCGACAGACAACCGGTTTCCGTACTATGTTTACGGAGCACAGCAGGACAACACTTCAGTCGGCATTGCCAGCCGCAGCGACACCGGGATTATCGACGAGCGCAGTTGGACGCCGGTGGGAGGGGGAGAGTGCGGCTTTATCGTGGCCGATCCGCGCGACCCGAACTTTGTCATTGCGGGCGCGCAAAACGGCCTCTTCACGCGCTTTGACCGGCGCACGGGACAGGCGCAGATTATCTCCCCCATGGCGGACAATGCACGCAGCCATGCGGCGATCGACAATCCGCACCGTTTCCAATGGACGTCACCTATCGCCATTTCCGCCGCCGAGCCGGACGCTTTGTACATTGCCGGAGAAGTCTTGTTCAAGAGCCTCGATAACGGCATGAGTTGGAAGATCATCAGCCCCGATCTCACGCGGAACGACAAAGCTAAGCAGGTATCGTCGGGCGGCGTGCTGACGCCGGACGACAGCAGCTCAGAATATTACGATACGATTTTCGCGCTCGCGCCTTCGCCGCTCGACAAGGATCTGATTTGGGCCGGGTCGGACGACGGGCTGGTGCACATCACACGCGATGGCGGCAAGAACTGGACCAATGTCACGCCCAAACAGATGCCGGAGTGGAGCCTGGTAAGCATGATCGACGCATCGCCGTTCGATGCGGGAACGGCATACATGGCCATCGATCGACACCGGCTGGACGACGATCATCCCCATATATACAAGACCACCGACTTCGGCAAAACATGGAGTGAGGCGGTGCACGGTCTGCCCGCAAACAACTACGTACACGTGGTCCGGCAAGATCCCAAGCGCAAAGGGCTGCTGTATGCGGGAACCGACAATGGAGTGTTCGTGTCGTTCGACGATGGAAGCCGTTGGCAGTCGTTGCAACTGAATCTGCCGTCCGTGCCGGTGTACGATCTCACCGTTCATGGCGCGGATTTGATTGCCGCCACGCACGGCCGGGCCTTCTGGATTCTTGACGACATCGCGCCTCTGCGCGAACTGAATGAGAGCATCGCTGCATCCGCTGTTTATTTGTACAAACCCGAGACCGCTTTGCGAGTGCGCGTGATGGGCGGTGGCGGAGGAATCGGGTCCAGAGGAAATGTCGGGCACAATCCTCCCAATGGCGCGATGATCGATTATTATCTGAAAGCGGCGCCGACA
>DATFZA010000133.1:0-3893 GCA_035314765.1 Bryobacteraceae bacterium | reverse complement strand
TGGATCCGTCGGGTTTCAGAACCGCTTCCACGGTTCGCTCCCGGGCCGCTGCCACGGCGGGCGCGGCTGGCACGCGGATCAGGTTTCCGGTGTCTCCGATTCCGATCAATGCCAGGCTGGCTTGTTCGTGATCGGGAAGGTAGCCGGCTTCGACGTAGGGATTGGTGGGATCGAAGAGCAGCAGCCGTCCCATGCGCGGATCGTCGATCACCGCGGGCGCCTTGGTCTCCGGACCAACGCGGATGGCGGAGATGGCGTGATTGAAGTCGCCCAGTGACGGCCACTCGGCGGTGACGTGCGTGCGGTCTCCGGAGTAAATCGCCACGGGATAGGCGGTGATGCCCACCGCTTTCAGCATGGCGCGGGTGAGGTTGGCTTTGTCCTTGCAATCGCCGTAGAGTTTCTGGAAAACCTGCGTGGCTGCGTGGGGCCGGTATCCGCCGCCCTTGGCCAGGTTCACTTGAATGGACACGTAGTTGACCTGCTGAGTAAACCGGCCAATGGCGCGAATCTTGTCTAGTTCCGTGGTTGCGCCTTCGACCAGCGAACGGGCTTTCGCGGTCATTGCCTCATTGGGCTCGAACTGGCCTTCGTTCAATTCAACGAGAAGTTTTGCGACCGCCGGCCACGACAAGCCGGCGCGGTTGTTGGCGCCGCCGAGCAGATTTACTCCCACCCAGGGAACGATGGAGAGAAATGTCGGAGAGGCGGGCTCGCGCTCGATGGCGGGCAGGTTCTCCATCTGCCAGGTGAACGTGCTTTGCGAGGACGAGGCTTCCTTGGGAGCGCCATTAAAGGATGTAGACTTGATCTCCCAACCGGATGGCAGCGTCACTGTAAACCGCGCCAGCAGCACAGGAGAGCTGTCCTGGAAGTGAAAGTAGAGCTGCTGCGAGTAAGACTGTTCTTCAACCGTAGCCTCATAACCGAACACCGCGCCCGGTTCGGCGTCCGCTTTTCCCGAAACCAACTTAAGGCGGCATTCGTTGTAGACGTCGTTTGGGGCGCAGGCGACATCCAGGATTTCGTCCTTGCCGTACTTTTTGGTCTTTCCCGAGGGAGCGATCATCCAAGCGTGAAAGTCGCGGACCTTGCCGCTATTGGTCTCGTATTGCTCCGAAAAGCTGACCTCCACGCCCTGGCGCGCCAGTATTTTCATGGCGGCTCGGCTGGTGGTGGTGATTTTGCCGCTGTCGCTGACAATTTTGTTCTCTTCGTTCAGCAACACCACGGTGTTCACTTTGGGACCGTACTGCGGGACCGTGACGCGAGTCAGATCTCTGAGCCAGCCCGGCGTGTCATCGGAGGACGCGAGGCCCGCGAAGGGGCAGAGAATAACGATCGCAGCGATTCTATTGCGCACTTCCGGCCCCAGTCTGTTTGAGCGAGAGCGTATAGCCGTCTTGCTGCTGGACGAAGTCGAAGATCTTCTTGACTATCGGATAGGACTCCACAGGCACCAGGACGTTCCCGCTTTCGCCCCAGTCAAACGAACGGCGATAGATGATCTTTCGTCCGTCGGTGGTCTTGCGGAGTTCGACGTTGTATTGACCCATATTGCCGAGTTTGGTTTTGGCCGGCGCGGTCGGCTGGTCCAGTTCCCAGCCGGCGGGGAGTTCGATCACCACCTCGTCGTCCTCCGCCCAGGCGTAATCGAAGTAGACGTCGAATTTGCGGGTAGTTTCCGCGAAGCGGGCGCCGGCATTGCGTTCGAAGAAAGCGGGCTGGAACAAGATCCGTTTGCTGGTCCGGGTGGCATAACCGGGCACGGAGATCTTGTGTTTGATCACCAGTGGCTGCGTGTAATCGGTCAGTTGCTCGACCTTGACGCCGGATACATCCGCCGTGCTCAGACGCGCGGTGAGAGAATCTTTCCACTCTTCTTCCTGCTTGGCCGGCGTCATTTCCTGGTATTGCAGGCGCTGAGAACGCGCCACGTGGCCGGAGTAGGAGTAGAGCACAGTGCCTTCCAGCGTGCCGTCTTCGTCTAAACGGAAATTGGCGCGGCGTTTGCGCACGGACCGATCCGGAGGGGAGAAAGGCGTGTTGGTGAAGAAAGCTTCCTTGGGGTCCGAGATCAACGCCTGAATGCCCTCCTGTTGCCAGGGCAACATTCCGGTCTCGAGGTACGATACGGACGGATCATAGAAGGCCCACTTGTCGTTGACTTTGACCGCGATAATTTCTTTGTTGAGAAAATAAGTGGTGGGCCGGCGGCTGTCAAAGAAGACATCGCCGCGGTCGGAAACTCGCGCCAGCCGCGCATCGAAGCCAGCGGCGTCGGCCAAGGCGGCAAAGAGCATGTCGATGTCGACGCCTTTGCCGGCCTTTTGCTTGAGAGTGTCGCCCGCGGACTTGTTGATTTTTAGCGCCTTAATCTCTTCGCCGGTCATGCCTGACGCGTCGTTATAGATGTTTCTGATCTTGGTGCGGCAGAATTTGTCGAGCGCGGCCAGTTTTTCTTCCGGTTTGTCGATTCCCGAGGTCAATTCCGAGGCGGTAGTTTTCACCAGGTCGTCGGCTTTCGTCAGCGGTTTGGCTCGGGCAAAATCCTCTTTGCCGATCTCCTTCCAGAATTTATCCGGATGATACTTTCGGTCTTCTTCGTAGTAAATCAGCACCCAGGAGCGCAATTGGTCCTCGGGAGGCATATTGGGCTCGGGCTTGAACGCCGCGACATCGGTCAAAGTGAGCGAATAGAAACCGTTTCGTTCCGGGTTAAACGCCGGCAGTTGGCACTGGAAAGGCATGCCGCGCATGGTCCACGGCAACCAAGAGAGGCTAAGGGGTTTGATGTGATAGGTGACACTCCACATCGGCAAATCCCGTTGAAACAGCAGCCGCATGTAGGAGATCACCTCATTGTCGCGAACTTCCTTGTAGCGGTATTCGATGATATCGCCAACTTCCACGTTGGGAAGGGCGAAGGCGATGCCGTGCAGCTTCAGCGCTTTGTTCTTGATGAGTTCGCGATCGAAAATGGCGTCTTTCTTCAACTCAATGGTGGATCCGTCCGGTTTGATGGTCCGGCCGGCGACATCCAGAATTAACCGTTTACCAAAGCGCGGGATTTCGATGGTCGAGTGCAGTTCCTTGCCGCGTTCGGTAAAAATCTTGATGCGAACGTAGTGATTCAGGGCCAGGGAAACGTCGCTGCCCTGGTAACGATCTTCGACTCTGGTATCCCAAAAAATGGCTTCGGCGTCGGCTGCGGGATCGATTTTTGGTGTTTTCTGCGCCAGTTCACCCGGATCCACGGGACGCCAGTCGGACGCTCTTGCCGGGGCCGCGATCAGAAAAGACAGAAGTGCTAATGCTGCCAACAAATTGAATTTCATGATTGTCCGGGCTGAACTCTAATTTAGCCGAAAGGCAGATCGTTTTCAATAGAACATTTTGGGAGTGGAGGTGGCCTCTGTAGATCGGCCCGACGGCTGGACGAGCCGGATCTTGGGCTTAGGTCCGAAGCTGAACTGGGATGCCGCCGGGTCCGCGCGGTCTTCTAGGCGGCTATGGGCTCCTTGGGCAAAGGCGGGAGGGGCTCGCCGAACTCGTCTTCTTCGGGTTTGGGATAGTCGGCGAAGACGATGCAGGGGACGCTGCTCAACTCGGGGCTGGATTGGGGGCTCAACGCGGGGCTGGAGCCGGGTTCCGGGGAAGATTCCTGTCGTGGCGGGGTTTGTGGGGCGATAGCGGGCGCGGGCTGGGGTTCGTTTCGTGGCTGGAGATATTGAGCGGGATCCCGACCGGTAGTAGAGACGTTGGGGCGAGTGATTTGAATGGGTTGCGCGCCTGCGGGACGGATTTTGACGAGGCGGTGGAACTCGGCCAGGGCGCGGGAGCGGGCTCGTTCGAGGCGGGCGGTGGCGCGCTGGACGGGCGCGACGTCGCTT
>DATFZA010000132.1:0-4273 GCA_035314765.1 Bryobacteraceae bacterium | reverse complement strand
GCTGGGGGAGAGGAAGTTTCTCTCCCCCTTTTAGTCTGCGGCGCGTGGCCCGGCCTTTGATCTCGCGGGCGGCGGCAATACAGCGCGTGCTCTGTCCTTCGCGCAGTTTGCGAAGGACGGCGAGAACCTCGGCTGCAGGCATCAAAAGTGAACCGCCCCTGCGCTGGCGGCGTCGCTACCCGCCCTCGCAAAAAACGTCGCCCCAGGCGTAAGCCCAGGCTAAGCCTCCTTGCAGTGACCGTCATCACTGACAGCTTCTCAGTGCTGCGATAGAAAGGCGGCGTTCTTCTCTCGGAACGAATCCCCCACGCCCCGAGACCAACCTGATTTCCCAGAAAGGTAGGCGCAGAGTATGAGATATCGCATCAGCGCTGTAGCCCTGGCAGTGGCAATCGCGCTCGTCACTTGCGCTTCGGCACCTGCTCAGAGCCGTGCACCGAAAGGCAGTGTCGTTATTCCATCGTCCAGCCTTGAGCGCCCCAGCGATCTGGGCAAGCGCGCCCACACCAACATCCGCATGTTCGTCCCCGCCAAAGGCTTCACAAACCCGCAAATTGCCGCGGGATTACCGCCTTACAGCGGCTACTTCTATGAAACACCGGCATCGCTGGCCTGCGTCTACAAGCTGGTCGCGGTGGCGGCCGGATGCAATCCCAATATCGTAACCAATCACTCAGCCGGCGGAAGCAAAGCCATTGCCATCGTCGATGCCTACGACGATCCCAATGCCGCAGCCGATCTGGCTCTTTTCTCGACCCAGTTTGGCCTGCCCGCCCCAAGTTTCCAGACCGTCTACGCCAGCGGAACTCAGCCTCCGAATGATCTTGGGTGGGAGCTGGAAGAGTCTCTGGACATTGAAATGGTTCACGCCATGGCGCCGAGGGCCAAGGTTTACTTAGTAGAAGCCGCGTCGAATTACTTCTCCGACCTTTTTATCGCCGTGCAAGTCGCGAGCAACCTGGTCGCAGCAGCGGGTGGCGGAGAAGTCACCGTGAGTTGGGGCGGCGGCGAATTCGACGGGGAAGCCAGCTACGACTCGTCTTTCACGACCCCCGGAGTTGTCTATTTCGCGTCGACCGGAGACGGGGCTGGCACTATATATCCCAGCACTTCTCCCAACGTTGTGGGAGCTGGAGGGACAACCCTGCGCCGCAATCCGGCCACCGGTTCCTTTTTCGAGGAAGCGGCCTGGGTAGACGGCGGAGGCGGGCCCAGTCCCTATGAGGTCAGGCCAAGCTACCAGAATGTCATCAGCGGCATCGTGGGCAGCGCCCGCGGCGTGCCCGATCTTTCTGCCGTGGCGGATCCCAATACCGGCGTGTGGGTCTATGACAGCGGCAATGGCGGCTGGTGGATCGTGGGCGGGACCAGTGCCTCTTCACCGATTCTGGCCGGCATCGTGAACAAGACTGGCAGCTTCGCGCCGTCCACCAATGCGGAACTGACCACGATCTACAACAACATGGGCGTGGTCGCCGATTTCAGAGACACGGCCGATGGTTTCTGCGGCCCTTACATGGGATACTCCGCGGTCCGAGGCTGGGATTTCTGCACCGGTGTCGGAAGCCCCAAAGGAACTGCCGGCAAATAGTCCATATACTCCGCAACCATTTCGAACCGCCCGAAGTTTGGGCGGTTTTTTTCTGCTGGCACAGTCTGTCGGAACATAACAACGGCCCTTACCGGCGGTGGCCATTATCCGGAAGCCGTGTTCGCCCCACCGAGCGTCCTGCAGAGCAGGCTCGTGTCGTCCGAAATGATGCCGTCTGCGCCATAACCTGCAAACCGCAGCATGGCTACCGCGTCGTTCACGGTCCAGACAAATACTTTCTTTCCTGACCCCTTAATCTTGCGGACAATCTCCGCCTCAACCAGCTTCTGTTCGAGAATCACATATTCCACCGGAACTTCGTTCCACAGGCGAAGCTGGTTCTCGAACTCGCAGATCAGTCCGAGGGGAATTGTGCTGTCCAACGCATGCAATGCTTTCAGCACTCCGGGGATAAACGACGAGACCACAAATCCCCGGCGCGGTTTGTGCCGCAGAAACAGGTCGAGCACGATGCGCTCCAGACCTTTCACCTTGAGTTCAATGTCAAGAAACGAATCGCGGTAGCGCTGCAAAACGTCCCGCAGCCGGGGCAGTTGCGGAAGCTGTTTCGCGTTTCGCCGCGTAATGTCAGCGTGCCCAACCTTGGCGTCATGGCAGACGACGGCCTCTCCGTCTTCCGTGAGCCGCACATCAAACTCGAATCCATCGCAGCCGTCGGCCAAGGCGCGGTCAAACGAGGCTACTGTATTTTCCGGGATCGTCCGTACGGCGCGGGCGCCGCGGTGGCCAAGAAGCAGGGGATGATTCATGCGCGCGCCACTCAGTCGAGATCAAAATCGCGGATCGGCTTGCCCGTGTCTGGAGTCTCTTTCGCCTTCTTCACCGCTTCCTGGAATTTCTTCTCCAGCAGATCTGAAGCATGCTTCTGAGCTTCGACCGATTGCTGGAAAATCGACTCGCGGCGGCTATCCTGCTCGCGCATGGACTTGGCCGCAGCCTCCATGTCGGCGAACGTCTTGGGCTTGACGGCTGCAGTATGGGCAATTACGGAGCGCGTTGCGGTATCAATTTTCAGCACCGCGTTGCAACAGGGGCAGGTCACTTCGAAGTTCGGGGGAGTCTTCGCCATTTGAGCGAATCATACCGCAAAACGGCAGAATCCGGTTTAAGCTTCACTGAACCTATAGGAGGGAACGCGTGCGTCATCAAGCGAAGTGTTTCGTTCTGGAGGTAGGAATGATGTTCATGGCCGCTAGCGCGGCCGGACAGCAATTTCAGCTCATGGAAGCTTCCATCAACGAAATTCATCGCGGCCTGCAGAGCGGCAAGCTGACTTGCCACAGCTTGGTGCAGCAGTACCTGGACCGCATCCAGGCGTATGACCAGCAGGGGCCCACTATCAATGCCATGCTGTACCTGAACCCCAAAGTGCTGGAGCAGGCCGATGCCATGGACAAGCAGCTCAAACTCCGCACCGAGCGCGGCACCAAGCTCAAGCCGCTGCAGTGCATTCCGGTGGTGCTGAAGGACAACTTCGACACCGCCGATATGCCGACCACCGGCGGTTCGCTGGCGCTAAAGGGCATGCAGCCGGCCGAGGATGCGTTCACGGTGGCGCGCCTACGCCAGGCCGGAGCCCTGATTCTGGGGAAAACTAATCTGCACGAGCTGGCGATCACCGGTTTAACGGTGAGTTCGCTGGGTGGGCAAACGAAGAACCCCTACGAGCTGACACGCACGCCGGGCGGGTCTTCCGGCGGCACCGGCGCTGCCTTGGCCGCGAACTTCGCGGCCGTGGGCACCGGTTCGGACACGGTAAACTCGATCCGATCGCCATCCTCAGCCAACAGCCTCGTGGGCATTCGTCCAACGCGGGGGCTGATCAGCCGCGCGGGCGTCATTCCTTGCTCATTTACCCAGGACGCAGTTGGGCCGATAACGCGAACCGTAGCCGATGCGGCGGTCATGCTCGATGTGATGGCAGGCTACGATCCCGATGATCCCGTAACCGCGCTGGGTGTCGGCAAGATTCCCGCGACCTACACCGCTTCGCTCGACCGCAATGGCCTGGAGGGTGCGCGCATCGGCGTGCTGCGCACTTTGTTCGGCACCGGCCCCGATCACCGGGAGGTCAACCGCGTGATGGCCAATGCCCTCGAAGTGCTGAAGCAGCAGGGCGCAATTTTGATAGACATCGACGATGCGGCATTTGATACCGGCAAGCTGGTCGCCGATCTCGACGTGCAGAAGTATGAATACAAGTTCGTTCTCAACAATTACCTCATGTCTCAACCCAATCCGCCGGTGCATTCGCTTGCCGAACTCATCGCCACGGGCAATTATCACAAGCCTTCGCTGGCGAAGTTCCTGGCTTCGGCGGAAAGTTACGAGAATGGCCTGAACGAGCCCGACTACAAAGACCGGCGCATCAAGATCGATGACCTGCGGGTACGGCTGGCGAACGCCTTGGCGAAGAACAACCTGGTGGCGTTGGCGTACCCGCATCAGAAACGCCTGCCGGTGATGATCGGCGAGATGAATCAGGCGGAGCGCAACGGCATCCTGGCCTCAATCACGGGATTTCCGGCCACTACCGTTCCGGCCGGGTTTTCCCCGCCGACAGAGAGCGCGCCCATCGGGGTGCCGGTCGGGATCGAATTCCTCGGCCAGCCGTTCAGCGAGCCGCAGCTGTTGCAGATCGCCTACGGCTTCGAGCAGGCG